>NZ_CDRSSE010000018.1:0-55557 GCF_977051555.1 Segatella sp. | reverse complement strand
CGTCTTGTAGCGGAACCAGAATGTCTGAAAGTCTTTGTCGCTGTACATTTTACTTACGTTTAAAATTACTGGCGACAAAGTTACATCTTCTTTATCAAATCACCAAATCCGTTTTTGGACGCTTACGCTCTATTCTCCCACAAATTCACACAGATTTCTTAGACCTGTGCGGTCTGGGGGATTAAGGGCACGCAGATCTCGCTGATGACGCAGATCTTTTGAGTTATGCGGGTTATGCTATGTCAAATATTGTTTCTGAATTATCGCAAATTCCAATTCTTCAATCTAGATGGCTGCGAAAAGGCTAAAATATCGGTTTTATATCGTATTATATGCTCCTTGCAGAACGAATGACCTATAGTTGTACGACCATAAGGCTGCGGTTGTACAACTATATAGGCTATGGTTGTACAACTCTGGAGTTATGGTTGTACAACTATAAGGGTCTTAGTTGTACAACTGCAGAATTCTGATTTTTTGACGAAATTCATAAACATAGATAACATGCTGATTTTCTGATATTTACATATTTTTGTCATATTTCAGATATTCTCCAGAAAAGATTTCCTGGTCGAAAATCCGCGAATTTTGAAGAGATTTAATCTTGAATTTGTAAGATTTATTAGCATCATTCTACCCTTTTATCCGTTACTGTTCTTTCTTAAAGTGCAACTTATCCAATGCTTCTGGGGTCAAAAGACAATTATCGGAGAAAAAGATAACCTCCGTTCCTGTACCATTATTATTTGCACTATAATTCAAGCGAAACTCCTGATGACGAAACTCCTGATAAAGAGACTTGATGAACTCTGAATTATCATACGAAACGACCCATTTCATTTGACCAAGCCGTGATACCAGACTCTTGATGTCCCGGTGATCAGAATCCTTATAGTAGTTCATATACAACCCCTGCCCCTTCTTATAATAAGGTGGATCCAGATAAAGTATCGTTTTGTCGATATTCTGATTAGTTATTTTTTGAATGAAATCTACAGCATCTTCATTGTGCAATTCTATCCTATCCGCATAAGAGGCTATGCGACGGATACGCCTCATGAGTTCGTCTTTCCTATACCTTGCATCCATCTTATAATTACCGGTCTGGGCATACCCTCCAATGACACCTGCCTTGATGATTCCTGAACGATTGGTACGGTTCATAAAGAATGTTGAGAAACCTAAGTCTAACAGACTAGCCTGGTCCTTCTTGTCTACCTTCTGCAACTCCCGGAGCTTTTTCCAGTTTTCCATCGTAACAGGTGTCTCTGCTATCAGGCGACACAGATTTTCCGTATCATACAATACACTGTGCCAAAAGGCATAGATAGAACGGTCCTTATCATTGATGATTATCTTGCTGACATACTCATCAAAGAGTAAAGACAATGCAACGGAGGCCCCTCCAGCATAAGGTTCTACATACACCCCGTCCAGAAGACCGTTGTCTTTCACAAACTGCTTGAAGAAGTTGGAGATTTTAGACTTTCCTCCAGGATATCTTAATGGTGAGAGAATGCTCATGATTTTGTTTCCTCCTTTTTGCTTATAGCACCCCAAAGGCATTCAAAGAAGGGCTGGATATTGTCCCATTCAATGATCAGATTATCTGCAATCGGACTGATGCGATAATTATGTATGTATGCATTGAGCGTTTGAGGTGACAAAGGAGAGTTACGATCACTGATTTCCATTTCTATTCCCTTTGTCATATCCTTATTGGCAAAGTGAGAAGTATGCAAATGCTCAATGACCCTTTTGAGTTTCTCATGCAGATTCAACTTCGACTGGCTCGCAGTCTGTACACCCACCGGCAATAGGTTGAACTGTTCCATATAAACGTCTACTGACATTTCTATGAAAATACGAAGCAGAATCGCTGCCGTATTGGTACAGGTCTTGACCAACAGTCCACTCATCTCCTTAAAAATTTTGGCTATCCGGGATTCTGTAATTGGCAAATGAAATGATTTCGGAACCAATGTGGCTCTAGTTTTCCGGGGCGACACCTTTTTGCCAATAGTGCTTTCTACAAATTTGGGAGCCTCAGCTATCTCCGGATTTTCCTGCAATTCCCATTGAACAACCTTATTCTCTGGAATGTTGGGATTTTCTATCCGCTCAAATAATTTGCTGATATAATCTGCACGATCTGATTTACTATAGATGACTCCTACCTTGAAAGAAGGAGTCAACATCTCGGAAATAATATCCACAAAAGACTTGGTCAATACCTCTGGTTTAAGGTCAGATACCAAACGGCCTTCCTGCAATGCCAATCCCAACTTTTCACGTACGGCCGGATCAGCCAACAGACGCTGCAAATTGGTAACATTCAGTTTTTTCATCCTTGCCTTGAAATCATCATCTACAAAAGACGAAGCATTCAGCATATTGATTACCTGTAAAGCATAAGCTTCTTTTCCAGTGGTCACCTTATCAAAGCGCTGCTTTTGTAAAGAAGTCCATTGCTTTGTACCTATTCCCTTCAATCCATTGGCATGCTTACGTACAACCCAAAAATTGACTTCATCTCTAGATGGAAAAACACCACATTCTACACGATGAATCAATTTGTCTGCATGTGAATTCTTCAGCTTGATAAATTTCTTTCGCAAAGAGAGATGAGATTCATCTATCAATTTAGGATTCAAAAGGAGCTTCAATGTCGTAATTCGCCGGTTACCTTCAATGACGATATATTTCTTCTCGTCAGTTGGATGAGGTATCACGTAGGGACTATCCATAGGATTCAAACCGATATTTAAAATATCAACGGCCAGTTGGTATAATTCATCATGATAGGCTTCAACCATCTGGTTGATGGCATCCCTCTGTGAATTCTGGTGTTCGAACCGGAAGTTATCCAAATCCAGAAACAGATTGGTAACACAAATTGTTTTTCTTTCCATAACAATTGAGTTTTAGTAAACCCCTCGAGCGGTAATGGAAAATCCATCCGCCCGAGAGGAATCATATTCTAAAATCGTTCATTAACCAAGCAATGACTTGACCTGCCTTTCATACTACCACATATTACGAAACGCAAAGCATTTATGGCAAATTACTTGATTGGCAAACCGTTTCCCTGTTGATGCTCCATCTCGTGAAGAGCCTTTTTGACGAGTTCTTGTCGCGGTGGGAAAGCTGCCCTCAATACATTGGCTGATGCCTGATACAGTAATGAGAGCTCTTGATTTACATCTTCGGTCGTATTACACTCAGTCCATACTGAAGTCATTAAGTTGGAAAACATCTGTTGAACAGAACCATAACTCAAACTTGCGTCGGGTGGATCAGCATAAAGCTTTGCCAATGTTCTGCCATTGATGCCGAGTAAAACTGCGAACTTTCTCAGAGAAGGAATACCCCATCTTGTTTGTATCTGGCGAATCTCATTTGCAGCCGTGGTTAACCAACTATCCGCCTTGACTTTTACGGATATTCGGTTCATTAGGCAAACGCAGGTTGGTTACTAATCTAACTAGTATCGACCACCTTATTTGCTAACAAACTTTAAACATATCTTAAAAAGTGTATACAGTGCTGCACCCTATAGAGTACATCACAGGATTTCCAAGATTACGTACTTTTGTAAGCGAAATCAGAATTGATTTTTAATTCATATATATATAATAATGTATAAAACTATCAGAATATGAGAGCAATGTATAAAAGCGAACTGGCTGCTTATGCCGGAGTGTCGACTGGGACACTGAGGAGATGGCTAATGCCGTACAGACAGGAACTGAATGAAATTGGTGTGAAACCGAAAGACCAGTTGTTAAGTCCGAAAGCAGTTAAGTTCATATGTGATCAGCTGTCTATCGATATCTAACAATGTCGAACAGCACGCTTTTGAAAAGTCATACCTTTGCAACGTCAATCAGAACAAACGGGATTGCTCATCTCTTTGAACTGACGATGACTGAACTTAATTATTAATTTCTTAAATGTTTTAAATTATGAGTAAAAGTTACAAAGTCTCTAAGAAGACCATGAACATGGGTCCTAAGAAGGGTAAGACTGTTTATAGCGTTCGCCCTTACAGTTACGGTACCTTGACAACCAAGGATATCGCTAACCAAATCGCTATGGAGTCTACGGCTACTCCTGCTGATGTGATGGCGGTACTCGACCGCTACACCTACTATGTGAAGGAAAACCTGAAGAAGGGTTACGACATCGAACTGTTCGGTTTCGGTAAGCTCTATCTCCGTTTCCTCACAAGTAAGGCTGTAGAGACTGAGAAGGAGGCGAATGCCAAGCTCGTGAAGAGTATCCTTCCTGCCTTCCGCCCTTCGTACTATCTCCTGAAGAACGGCAGCCGTGTTTACAACCTGATTCCTGATTCCATCGAACTCGTCAAGTACGGTGAAGAGAAAAAGGATAAGACCACTGGCGGTGAGACAACTGGCGGTGAAACGACTGGCGGTGGTTCCAACACCGAAGCTGGCGGAACAGGTTCCGACAATGGTGACGGATTGGAGTAGTCTCCAACTCTGGCAGTGCCTTACCTCTCCGAAAGGGAGGCACTGCTAAACTCTGATAACTTATTGTTTCATTTAAATATTATTGATTATGAAAATGTTTCGTTCTAACTCTGAATCAAATCCAAACAAGATTTCCTGGACTCAAATCGTGAATGCCATCGTACAGGCGCTGATTGCTGCTCTCACGGCACTGGGAGTAAGCTCGTGCGCCAATACGCTTTAATGTTGAATGTTGAGTGTTGAATGTTAAATGTTGAGTGTTGAATGTTGAATTATTCTTATGATAAAAGATACATTTCCAATGATTATCGGGGAGGAGAAGGTGCGCTCTGAGCGTAGACTCCTCGCCGGAGTTGAAGACGGCAAGAACATGATGTCTGCCGACTCTGTGAGATTTCTGGTACTGCATTGCTCGGCTAGCCGATGCAATCAGGACTATAGTGTGGAACAGCTGCGCCGTGACCATAAGGCTCGTGGGTTTTATGACATTGGCTACCACTTCTACATCCGTAAGGATGGAACGATGACGCAGCACCGTAAGCTGCTGGAGGTGGGGGCGCATGCCAGACCTTATAATAGATGCTCTATCGGCATCTGCTATGAGGGTGGACTAGATGAGCAAGGCAAGCCTTGCAACACCATGACAACTGAGCAGGAAACGAGACTCGTGGATCTTTTCAGGAATCTTAAGATTCTCTTTCCTAAAGCGAAGATTGTGGGGCATCGGGACTTGCCTGGGACTACTCCAAAGGAGTGTCCGTGTTTGGATGCGGGCAGCTGGACTGCTCGGCACCGCCTTGATTAACTCTTATATTTACTTCTTCTGGTTGGTATGGGAATACTGGCTAGAAGGAGTTTTTTCTACCTCCCCGTCTCTCCTGCAAGGAAAGACTTTTTTCGAAAACCTACCCGTCCTTCCTTACCGTTAAAGAAGGCTCCACCTCTCACCCCTGCCCTCTCTCCTCAGGAGCGAGGGAGGAAACCGCCCTACTCGGTGCTCGGAACCGCTGCGCTCTAAGGTTGGCGGGGCATCAAAGCCCTCGCCATATTTTGCGGGATGGGACCGCCGGGGAAGAGAGTTTACAATTTATAATTTACAATTAATAGTTTATAGCTTGCTGATTGGTGGTGCATGGGGGTCGGCTTGCTGGGATGGGACCGCAGGGGGACAACTTGCCATTACCTTGCAATAGTTTGCTATTATCTTGCTAAAGGTGGTGGGTACTACCCCTATTTTAAAACCACCCTGTTTTGTAATAAATCACAAAGAGAACGCAATGTCTTTAATGTATAAGGACGAATCGTCAAGTCATCACAAACTATCTTCTTATCCTTACCTAAGAAAAACATTCCACAATGCTCATTAAGACCTGCTTTAACAGGATATATTCTTAATCTATCATGTAAGTTTGCTAAATACTTTGGAGTAAAAAGAGCATAACCCACATAATGGTTTTCTGTCTTTTTAAAAACATACTTACCTTTTTTATTCAAATGCCTTTGGTCTATAAATGACATCCTAGACAATGAAACATAAGACTCGACTTCACCATTCGTAAAACGTCGAAGATTGAATGCCGCAAAATTCAACTGATGGGTATTTTCATCATAAAAAGCTGGAGAAGACAACAATCGAGCTATCTCCTCCATATCTTTCAATACTGGTTTCTCAAATGTTATATCACATTCCATTAGGCAATGTTCTTTAGGACTTCCAAAAATTTAGGGAGTTCCGAAAGTGGGAGGATGCCCTCTTTCTCTATCTCTCCATAATTGACATCATACACTATCCTATCACTAAGAATCGACAAGCAGGCATCTCCTTTGGAGGTCTTCCATTGCATTAATATATAGCCATTGGTGTTTGGGAATATTGCTAATCCCTGAAGTAATGGTTCGCTGCAAGATGAAACAACCTTCTGCGAATAATCACATGCTTTTGATGATATGGAAGGGGAACCTTCATAATCCCAATTTGCTGGCAAATCTCGAAGTTCAAGAATTCGCTTCTCAAGCCGTTGCCTTAACGAAAGACTTGACTTCTTTTTCAGCTGTTGCTTCAATAATCGCAAAGCTTCTGCCATAGCATCAGTCACACTGATGTTATTCTGCTCTGCTATCGTTGCATAGCCTTGATATAATGTATTATCGAGTACCAATGTTGCCATAATCGTAATATTCTAATTATTGCTTGCAAATATAAGGGTTTTCTGTGAAACTACCAAATTTTTGGAGGAGTTTTTGATTCTTGCTCTAATGTCCCACACGGATCTCACGGAGCTTTTTCGTTGCATTACTCCAAGTATTGCTTTATCATTATTCTTAGTCTCCCACAGATCTCACAGATTTACACAGATTTCTTCGTTGCTAGCAACGGGGATTCTCATTTGGCCTCTCAGTAAAAACTACGAAGGAGTAAAAAATCCGTGAGATACGTATGCGGAAATTCAACTTTCTTCTACGATTTCCAGCAAATTTCTACTTATCGTAAGCGTGGCACCACTGATGTACTTGATTTCGCTGCCGATGACGGCTTTCTTGCCATTATAGCTCTGTACGTAGGCTTCCACACCTTTCATGCTACCAGACACCACTCGCACTTTGATACCTTTCTTCAAAGGAATGGGGGCAGCAGTGACTGGCTCTTCGTCATTCTCTACAAAATATCTATAGTTGGCAATAACCTGGTCGGGAATTCGGTATATATTCCTTTGTCCCGGCATCGTCAGCATCTTATACACATCCGAACGGAAGCGAATCTTATCAAGTTGTCTCTGAGAAACATTGCAAAAGATGAAAGTGGAAAGAAATAGCTTTTCTTTCATTCTTCGCTTATTGGAACGCTTGTCTATATAAACTACTTTTACCTTGGGAATCCAGTAATCAAACCAAACTTGATTGTGATTAAGATTGATTTGTATAGAATCAGCTATTCTCGTTTCACAATTCACTCTCACTACAGCCACATACCATCCTGCATCATCAGGTTTATCAAGCCCATCATTAGGCTTTTTGGGATCCATTTTCTTAGTGTTTTCTTCGCTTTTTGCCACGGCTTCGCCGTCGTCCCCTGCAATAGTGGACGTAACCTGTGATTGTATATTTGTCTCTTTCATCATGCGAATCAAGTTCGTTTTTTGATGCCGATTATCTGAATCTCTACATAAGAGACACAGAAAAACCGAAAACTTTCGTTCAATCAACGACTTAGGAAATTATATATGGAAAGAAGAGTGAAAAAATGTTGATTTTCGTAGAACGATATTAATTTTTTAACACCCATAATTTGCTAGTTTCCAACAATTTTCGTATTTTTGCAAAGATATTCTGTGTCTCTTATGTAAAGATTCAGAAAAATCGGTTCATTTTGGTTCATTTTTTAGAAATCCCTCTTTTTATTCTTTTTTGCAGCTTATAGGGCTGCCAGTATTTTGGCATTGGCATCATCTACTTCTGAGCTTTTGATGGAGCGGAGATAGATCTGCGTGGTGGTTTCGGAATGATGCCCCAATGCCTCGCTGATGACAGAGATAGAGATATGGTTGTCTCTTGCTGCCGTTGCCCAGGAATGACGGGCGACATAGAGGGTGAGTTTGCCCTTGATGCCTATCTTAGCACCTAACTTTCTGAGGTGGTAGGAGATACGCGCTTCCGCATTGTGATACAGGCGCGTCTCGTCCTGCATTTTGTCAATATTTTCGTCTTGTTTTTTATTATCATCATCAACGAGGAAAGGGAAGAGATAAGGTGAGGAGGCGGTCTGCGCCTGATACTTTTCCAACAGCTTCTGCATCTCCTTCTCCCATCGGATGGTGAGACGCTGCCCTGTCTTTCTTCTTGTATAATGAAGAAAACCGTCCTTGAGGTCGGATTTGCGGAGATGAGCCAGGTCAATAAATGAGATACCTCGCAGATAGAAACTCATCAGAAATGTATCTCTTGCCATCTCTTCTTTGGGAGTGAGTTCCTTGACCGAATGCAGACGCTTGATTTGGCTGACATCCTCTGTAGGTATGGCTCTCTTGCGGGTTGGGGCAATACCGGTATAGACATTCGTGAAGGGATGCTGCTGTGGCGTCAGTCTCTTTGCCACGGCTTTGTTATAGGTGGCACGGAGGATGCGGAGATAGAAGGAACTGGTGTTTTTGCATACCTCCGCCGTATGATGCAGATATGCCTCATACGAGCGCATCACGTCTGCATCTATCTCACTCAGGGCAATATCCCTGTTGTCCCGGTATCGCTTAAAGCTGTTGAGGGTTGCCTTATAATGCAGCGAAGTGCGGTATTGCCCGTTCTTCACCAACAGGGCGATAAGGAGGTTCATGAACTGGAATAACGACTCTGATGTTTTCTTGTTTCTTGCCATAAAACGTATATATATTTGATGTTTATAAAAAATGATAGGGACATCTCTGTCTCTACGAAAGAAACAAAGATGCCCCTATATATAATAAGGTAACGGCAGGAAACAATGAACACTATGAGGTAGGGTTCAGAGAGGGAGATACAGGAAATCAATCCTCATTAAGGAGTTTCTTGATTTCCTCATCGGTCTTGGTGAGTTTGTCTTTACAGAGTTTCACCAAAGTTTTGGCACGTTTCAACTGCTCGGAGAGCTGATCAATATCGAGTTCATCATTCTCCATTCTTTCTACGATTTCTTCAAGCTCTCTTACGGCTTGTTCGTATTTCATTTCTTCTTTTTCCATACTTATTTCAGTTAAGAGTTGATAGTTTATAGCGGCTTCGCCGTTTAGCAAGATTGCTATAAACTATTAACTATAAATTATAAACTATTATTCAACTTTTGCCTTCACGCTGCCCTCGGCAAACCTCGTTTCAATGATGTCACCAGACTTCAGTTGCGAGGCAGAACGGATGCTCTTGCCATCTTTCAGCGTGATGCTGTAGCCACGTTTCAGCAACAGTTCGGGGTCTTGTGCCTGAATGCGCTGGGAAAGGAGCTGCAGACGATGACTCTCGTTGAGCATCTTCCTTTCCAATATCGGCTGAATATTCTGAGAAAGAATCTCGAAATGGCGCTGGGCCTCCGATAGTTTCGACTGGACATTTGTGCTTAAACGGCTCATCAGACGGTCGAGATAGGCTCCCTGCTTCGTCTTCACCAGCGAAAACTGGACAGGAATCGTGTTGCTCAGTCTGTCGAGCCTCATCTTCTCCACCTGCAGACGGTGCTTCACATTCTGCACGATAGCCTCTTGCGCATTCACCACACGGGCATAAACCTCAGTAAGATGATTAACGAGGAAGGCGGCAGCGGCTGTCGGTGTCTTTACACGTTGGAAAGAAATCATATCCAGCACACTCTCGTCCCTTTCATGTCCTATTCCCGTGATGATAGGCAGCGGGAAGTTTGCCACATTCTCGGCAAGCGCCAGGGTGTCGAAACCCGAGAGATCGCTCGTAGCGCCACCGCCTCGGATGATGACTACGCAGTCAAACTGTTCCCATTCGGCATTGATACTGTCGAGGGCAGCTATCACACTCTGCTCTACTCCCTCGCCCTGCATCGTAGCCGGAAAGAGGCGGGTTTGAAACTGCAGACCATAATCGTTATCGGCAAGCTGGTTGCAGAAATCACCATAACCTGCTGCCGTAGCACTGGAAATGACGGCGATGCGCTGGCAGAACATCGGGAGTGCCAACTCCTTCTGCAGTTCGAATACGCCCTCTGCTTTCAGCGTATTGATGATTTCCAGCCGCTTGCGCGCCATATCGCCCATCGTATAGTTAGGATCAATATCATCTACTATCCAGGAGAAGCCATAGTTCTCATGAAACTGCGCATGTACCTTGAGTAGCACTTTCATACCGGCATGAATGCGCTGTCCGGTGATGCGCTCGAAATTCGGTTTGATGAACATCCATCGGTTTCGCCAGCAGGAGGCATGTGCCTTGGCAATGGGCGTATTAGACCGCTCATCCTTCTCGATGAGTTCCATATAGCAGTGCCCGCCGTAGCCCTCGCGAGCCTCGGAGAGTTCCGCTTCCACCCAATAGCTATCGGGCAAGGACATCGAAATGACCTCACGGACTATGGAGTTTAATTCATAGAGAGATAACCTTTGCTTCATATATTGCTCTTCACTCTAAATTCTTCACTCTTCGTTCTTCACTTTTCACTTACTTAATCGCTTTCCCCGTCTGATAAGCCTTCCAGAAATCAGGCACACCATATCCGAATACATTATCGGGATGATGCTGATTATTACCAGCCAATCTCACGAGTTTCATAATCTGCTTAGCCGTCTTCTGAGGCAAAGCCTGCCAGAGACACGCTACCATTCCGGCGATGAGCGGAGATGAGAAAGACGTTCCGTTATCATTGATGATATTTCCACGGCCCGTAATCACACAGGTAGGACTTCCGTAAGCCATCACATCAGGCTTGATTCTGCCGTCAGCAGTAGGTCCCACGGCACTGAAAGCCGCATTCTCGCCCATTTCGTTTACGCTGCCCACGGTAAGGATATTGCGTGCATCGGCAGGGAAATTGATTTTCTTCCAACTTCCCATTCCGTCGTTTCCTGCAGAATTGACACAGATGATTCCCTTGTCAGCACACATCGAAGCGGTGCGGGAGATGAGGGTAGAATTACCGTCCTGCTCATAATAATGATGGTTGGTAGACGCATCATCGAAGCCATGATAGCCTAACGAAGAGTTGATGACATCCACGCCGCAACTGTCAGCATATTCAGCCGCAAAAGCCCAGTAATCCTCTTCTGCCAGACTCTCTGTGCGCTCATCTTCACAGCGCACCAGCAGATATTGAGCCTCAGGCGCCACCCCCACGAATCTTTCGGGTTCGTTGGCAGCCATCGTAGAAAGCACCATCGTTCCATGCTCCATCTCGGCGAAAATATTCTTGGATTGAGGAACCACAAAGTCCTTAACGCCCGCCAATCTGATATTATGCAGCGCCGGAATCTTATCCACATTCATGAATCCGCCGTCGAAGACAGCAATCATCATTCCTTTGCCCAAATGTCCGGTTCCATGCAGCCGCTTGCCGTTGAGCGACTTGATCTGCGCATCGGCAGCACCATATTCGCCTACTCCACCAGTCCAATCGTTCAATTCCCTGCGAACGCTACTTCTGATGCGCTGACTGACAGAATCGGGAGCAGAGAAGACCTTCATCTTCCGGGTGATGAAATCGAGATCATCCAGTTTCCGTAGTTCCTTCTCCTTATGAATGCGGACCAGCAGGGTATTGTTCCACTTGCTCTTGCCCACAATCTCGATGCCTGCCTCGCTTACAGCCTGCTCATAAGCAGGAGCTATAGGCAGATCAGTAACATCGATGGGCAGATTCTGCCTCTTTCTGCGCTCAATGGAACGGGGAGAGAGAAAATCTGCCGGGCGACTTACCGAAAAGGGAGTGTGACTGAGGTCTTTGTCTCTGAGATAAAGACGATACATCATACACTTGCCTCCCGGATACGACACCATATCGGTTTCGGCGATGCGGGACAACCGCATCAGTTGCTCAAAATTGCTAACCCTGTCTTCGCGAGCGAACAAAGAGAGAGCAGTCATTAAGAATGCATAAAGCATCAAAAATTTTTTCATCATTATATCGGTAGTCCGGTTTGTTATTGTTGTTGCTGCAATATTTCTGTATTGCATTTGTTAATGAGTTGAATTGTTTATTCTGAAGTGCAAAAGTACAGAAATTGTACGAAAACACCAAAGGAAAAGGGAAGTTTTTTATCATGAAATGCAAGTTTTTCTCATATATATAATAAGGTATCAGATATTTTTTGTACTTTTGCAGACAAGTAGCCGCTGCAATAGCATTCTGAAAGAAGCTGGGCGAGCGGCTATGAGGAAAAAACAGATACAAATGGAAAATAAACAAGCGACATTAGAATTAGGTACGAAGCCGGTGGGCAAGCTGCTCGTTCAGTATGCCTTGCCAGCTATGATTGCGATGACAGCCGCCTCACTCTACAACATCGTTGACCGAGTATTCATCGGTCAGGGTGTGGGAGCCATGGCCATCTCAGGTCTCGCCATCACCTTCCCCTTCATGAACCTCACCGCAGCCTTCGGAGCCGGTGTGGGCGTAGGAGCGTCTACTGCCATCAGCGTGAAGTTGGGACAAAAAGATTATGCCACAGCGCAAAACATTCTGGGTAACACAATTTCTCTGAATCTCATCATCGGTATCGGACTGAGCATCATCTGCCTGCTCTTCCTCGACCCTATCCTGAGATTCTTCGGAGCCAGCGACCAGACGCTCATCTATGCCCATGAGTATATGGTCATCATCCTGCTGGGCAATGTGGTGAGCCACATGTATTTCGGTATGAATGCCCTGCTCCGAGCCGCGAGCAAACCCAAGCAGGCGATGTACGCCACCATCTTCACGGTGGTGATGAACGTGATACTGGATGCCCTCTTCATCCTCGTTTTCAAATGGGGAATACAGGGTGCCGCCATCGCCACCATCCTATCGCAGCTGATGGCGCTGATGTGGCAAATCAAGCTCTTCAGAAACAAGAATGAACTGCTCCACTTCAAGAAAGGCATCTACAAACTGAAGAGGAAACTCGTGGATAATATCCTTGCCATCGGCATTTCGCCGTTCCTGATGAACGTGTGCGCCTGCATCATCGTCATCTTCATCAACAACCAGCTGGTACGGTTCGGAGGCGACCTCTCCGTGGGAGCCTACGGAATAGCCAATGGTATTGCAATGGTGTTCGTGATGTTCGTATTCGGCGTAAACCAGGGAATGCAGCCTATAGCCGGATACAACTATGGAGCCCAGAAACTGGACCGACTGATTCGCGTACTGAACCTGAGCATCATTGCCGCCACCGCCATTATGGTAACGGGCTGGCTGATAGCGATGTTCCTGTCTTACTACTGCGCGAGAATGTTTACTACCGATAAGCAACTGATAGACTTGGGCATTAAGGCGATCAGAGTAGTGATGTTCTGCTTCCCGGTCATCGGGTTCCAGATGGTTATCACCAACTTCTTCCAGTGCATCGGAAAGGTGAAGATCAGTATCTTCCTCTCCTTGTCGAGACAGTTGCTCATCCTTCTGCCGCTCCTGGCTTTTCTGCCGATGATATGGGACATTGATGGAGTATGGTACAGTATGCCTATCTCCGACTTCTCAGCCGCAGTCATCGCTGCCATCGTAATGTCATGGTACATGAACAAGTTGAAAAGACAACATAGAGAAAGTGAAGAACGAAGAGTGAAGAGTGAAGAATTCAACGGCTTTACTAATCATAAAGTTCAATGTTCAAATCTCAAAGTTCAAAGTAACAAAGGCTTATCATAAAGTTCAATGTTCAAATCTCAAAGTTCAAAGTAAATGGAAAAGATTATCATAAACGTAGGTCGCCAGATAGGTAGCGGCGGCCATATCATCGCCGAGAAGCTGGCAGAGGATTTCGGTTGCAAATGTTACGACCGTGAGCTGCTGAATCTTGCCGCCAAGGAGAGTGGATTCTCTGAGAAATTCTTCGAGCAGAACGATGAGCAGAAGGGATTCTTCAAGTCTCTCTTCCATACCCATCTGCCCTTCCTGAGCGATAACAATTTCTATCACAATGACTTCTCGCAGGAAGGTCTGTACAAGTTCCAGAGCGACGCCATCAGAAAGGCTGCCGATGAGGGCAACTGCGTGTTTGTGGGCAGAACCGCCGACTATGTGCTGCGTGATTACAAGAATGTGATCAACATCTTCATCACCGCCAATATCGACGACCGCATCAAGGCAGTTTGCAAGCGAAAGGACATCGACAGAGCTAGCGCCCGCAAGTTCATCGAAAGCCACGAGGAGCAGCGCGCCTCTTACTACGATTACTATACAGGCAAGAAGTGGGGACACAGCGAGAGCTACGACCTCTGCATCAACAGCAGCCATCTGGGAATCGAAGAAACAGAGAAGTTTATCGCAGAATTTATCAGAAAGAAGTTCGGACTTAGTGATTAATTATTAGTGATTAGTGATTAATTTTAGGGACATAAAATATTAAACATCATATAAATGAAGAAGATTATGCTTTTGGGCTCAGGCGAACTGGGCAAAGAATTTACCATCGCCGCAAAGCGAGCAGGACAGTATGTCATCGCTTGCGACAAGTATGACAATGCACCAGCCATGCAGGTAGCCGACGAGCGGGAAGTTTTCTCGATGCTCGATGGCGACGCATTGACCGCAGTGGTAGAGAAATATCACCCAGACATCATCGTGCCTGAGATTGAAGCTATCCGCACTGAGCGACTCTTCGACTTCGAGAAGGAGGGCATCCAGGTTGTGCCTTCTGCCCGTGCCGTAAACTACACCATGAACCGCCGTGCCATCCGCGACCTTGCCGCCAAGAAACTGGGTCTGCGCACCGCCAAGTATTTCTATGCCAAGACCTTCGAGGAATTTAAGAACGCAGCCGATGAAATCGGTTTCCCATGCGTAGTGAAACCTCTGATGAGTTCAAGCGGCCATGGTCAGAGCTATGTTCACAACGATGATGAACTGAAGGAGGCTTACAAGGAAGCAATGGAAGAAGGTCGTGGCGACGTGAAGGAAGTGATCATCGAGGAATTTATCGACTTCGATTCTGAGTTCACCCTGCTCACCGTCACCCAGAAAGACGGTCCTACCCTCTTCTGTCCACCTATCGGCCACGTACAGAAGGGCGGCGACTACCGCGAGAGTTGGCAGCCATTCCAGATTTCTGAAGAGGCTTTGAAGAAGGCTGAGCACATTGCCGGCGAAGTAACCAAGGCATTGACTGGTGCCGGTCTCTGGGGCGTAGAGTTCTTCCTGAGCAAGCAGGGCGAGGTTATCTTCTCAGAGTTGAGTCCTCGTCCACACGATACAGGTATGGTAACCCTCGGTCACACCACCAACCTGAGCGAGTTTGAACTCCACTTCCGTGCAGTGATGGGCTTGCCTATCGCCGGAATCCATCTGGAGCACATCGGCTGTTCTGCCGTCATCCTCTCGCCAGAGGAAAGCACCGAGCCATTAAACTACAATATGCTCGATGCGCTGAAGGAAGACCACACCCGCATCCGTATCTTCGGCAAGCCAGAGGCTCACGTAGGTCGCCGCATGGGCGTCGTACTCTGCTACGGCGAAAAGGGCGATGACCTCAACCAGCTTCGCGACAAGGCAAAGCGTCTGGCAAAGACTGTATTGGGAACCGACCCATACATGAAGAAATAAGACATGAAAGAATTAGGAAGAATTATCACATTACCCAAGATATTCGACCCAAGAGGCAACCTGACAGTGGCAGAGGGAGAGACGCATATTCCCTTTGCCATTGCCCGTACCTACTGGACCTATGATGTTCCGGGCGGAGAAAGTCGCGGGGGCCATGCTCACAAGAAATGCCAGGAATTCATCATAGCAGCCAGCGGTTCCTTTTCGGTAACACTGGATAATGGAGAACAGAAGAAGACCTATCATCTCAACCACCCTTGGGAGGGACTGTTCGTGGATGTCAATATCTGGCGAACACTGGATGATTTCTCTTCCGGCTCATTGTGTCTGGTTCTGGCTTCCCACAAGTTTGAAGAGGAAGACTACATACGCGAATATGACGAATATCTCAGATATGCAAGACATCATGTTTGAAATCATCAAATACACCCCCGAATATCGCCAGCAATGGGATGAGTATGTGGCAAAAGCCCGAAACGCTACGTTTCTCTTTTACCGCAACTATATGGATTACCATTCCGATAGGTTCAAGGACTATTCTCTCCTATTCTTCAAGAAGGGGAAGCTCCACTCCATCCTGCCAGCCCATCAGGTAGGCAAGACCCTCTGCTCGCATTTCGGACTCACCTATGGCGGACTGATCATGAACATCCACGTCACGATTTCAGAGGTCTGCCAACTCTTTGAGGAACTGAATGTCTATCTGCGCCTTCAGGGTTTCGAGAAGGTACAGTATCGTCCTATTCCCTGGATCTATCATCTCCATCCTTCAGAAGAAGATCTCTATGCCATCTTCTGGAAATGCAAGGCTCATCTTTCGCTCCGCAATATCGGCACTACCATCTTCATGCAGCAGAAATTGCGCTGGCGCAAAGACCACCTGCGCCGTCTGAAGAAGGCTCATCAGAATGGAGTGACCGTAGTGAGAGATGCAAGCCTGTCGGAATTCTGGGAGGTATTGAATGAGAACCTGGAAAAGCGATTTGGTGCCAAACCGGTACACACGCTTCAGGAAATGGAACTTCTGAAAAGTCGATTCCCCGAGAATATCATCCAATACAATGCTTATCGCAACGGGCACATTATAGGAGGCCTCACCTTTTATATTACCCAGCAAGTGGTACACGGACAATATAGTTCTACCAACGATGAGGGAAAGGAATTCGGAGCCATGGAGGCTATCTATGAACAGATTATGTATCATGATTACCCCGATTATCCCTATCTGGACTTCGGCAGTTCTACGGAACAGCAGGGAGCCTGGATCAACGAAGGCCTCATCGCCCACAAGGAAGGTTACGGAGGAAGAGGCGTGGTCTACGACACCTATGAATGGACAGTATAAAGAGAAATCCCGAAGTTCACACGATAGTGAGCTTCGGGATTTCTGCCTTTTACAAGAGTATAACTGTCACACCACGAGCAGCTTGCGCACCCATAACCAGAGCCTGCTCAATATCGGCAGTCTTGGAAGGACCACTGATGAAAATACCGAAATTGTACTTCGGATCCATCTCAATACGGGCATAAGCCTCATGCATATTGTTCACAATCTTCTCTTTTTCGAGGAATATCACAAGGTATTCCGAGATGAAAAGCACCGCTTTCTCTTTCATGGTCTGAGGAATCCAGACGCAACCATTCTCGGCAACACCCACTTCACCACGAACAATACCCACATCAGTACCATTCAGGTCATTAGCCTCAGCCACCGTATCAGGATTCTTCTGAGCAATCGTGATTTCTGGCAGATGAGAGGCAAAGACCTTGGCTTCCGGATAAGCCTTCTTCACCAGCTCATCCAGACTCTCACCCTCCTTCGCCTCTATCACATGGCCACCTACCGATTCCGTCATCTCAATAAACTGTTTCAGCGTATCCTCATACTGGATACCCTTCACATCTACGGCAGGCATATCGAATTGAACATGCGTATTCTTACGCAACTTGTTCAGGAAATCTTCTTTCTTCATTTTACTTTTCCCTCCTTCCATAATTGATGAAAACTCTTCTTGGCAAACTCAGGCATGGCGTGACCGATGCCCCAGGCATTCCAATTGCTGAAGTGCGTACAGCATTCAGGAATCAGGTTGGCGAGTGGCGCAAACTTCAGGGCAGTGGTGTAGAGCGCAGGACGCTCGAAGAGATACTTCATACCATTCGACATCTCCTTCTTCACAGGATCTGCCTTGCTCAACTTCTCCAGACTCTGGCGCCATACGTAAATCTGCGAACCCGGTCCTACCTTGGAAGGACAGACATTGTCGCAAGACAAGCACAAGGTGCAGGCAGAAACATTGTCGCTGTACTTCTGAGGATTCTTCAGCATACCCAGGTTCACACCAATAGGACCCGGTATAAAATAGGTGTAACTGTAACCGCCTGAACGACGATAAACCGGACAGGTGTTCATGCAGGCTCCGCAACGCATGCATTTCAAAGTCTGCCAGTGGTCCTTATCGGCGAGAATATCGCTTCTGCCATTATCCACCAGCACCACATGCATCTCGGCACCCGGACGAGCCTGGCGGAAATGAGAAGTGAAGGCGGTGGTAGGCTGACCGGTTCCGCAGCGGCAAAGCAGACGCTGGAACACAGCCAATGACTTATAATCAGGAACCAGTTTCTCAATACCCATCGCTACGATATGGAGCTTAGGCATGGAAGTGGTCATATCCGCATTACCCTCGTTGGTGCAAACCACGCAATCGCCGGTGGCAGCCACACCGAAGTTACATCCGGTCATACCTGCTCCAGCTTCCATAAACTGGTCGCGGAGATGATGACGGGCACAGCGGGTCAGGTAAGTAGGATCGTAGTTGCCGATTTCCTTGGAGATTCCCTTCTCCTCGAACATCTTACCTACCTCCTCACGCTTCAGGTGGATGGCAGGCATCACGATATGGCTAGGCTTCTGACCCAGAAGCTGGAGGATACGCTCACCCAGGTCGGTCTCCACCACGTCAATACCGTGCTGCTCCAGATAAGGATTCATCTCGCACTCCTCGGTGAGCATCGACTTCGACTTCACCATCTTCTTCACGTTATGATCCTTCAGGATACCGAGCACAATCTCATTGAATTCCTGCGCATCCTTTGCCCAGTGAACCTTCACCCCACGGCTCTCCAGATTCTTGGAAAACATATCGAGGTAATCGGCAAGATGGGTAATCGTGTGCATCTTGATTTCAGACGCATGCTCACGTAGGTCTTCCCACTCAGGAAGTTCCTGCGCCATTTTATCTCTTTTCTGACGAACAGACCAGAAGGTAGCGTCGTGCCAGGTGGTCTTCTCTACATTCTGCGTAAACTTCGCAGCTCTCTTGGAATGTTCTGTACTCATAGTCCTGCAGCTAATATTTGAACAACATGAATAAACTTGATCGGCATCTTCTCTTTCTTGGCGATTCCCGCCATGTGCATCAGGCAGGAAGAATCCGGACCCGTTACATACTCAGCGCCCGTAGCCATGTGGCGCTTGATCTTATCTTCGCCCATACGGGTAGAAACGGCAGGTTCCTCAATAGAGAACATACCGCCGAATCCGCAGCACTCATCCTTGCGCTCCGGTTCGTGGATGGTAATGCCTTCCACCATATTTAAAAGGTCGATAATCTTGTTGAACGGCTTGATGTGGCGCTCAGAAGGAGATGACAATCCCAGTTCGCGCACACCGTGACAACTGTTGTGTACACTCACCACATGCGGGAACTTTCCCGGCACATGATCCACCTTCAGCACATCGTGAAGGAACTCCACAACATCCATGATTTTATTTGAGGAAATACACTCGTGCTTACCCTCAAGGATTTTAGGATAATACACCTTTACGTAAGCGGCACATGAGGCAGAAGGAGCTACGATATAATCGTAATCCTTGAACAGCTCATCAAATGTCTCTATGACCTTCTCCGACTTGTCCTGAAAACCGGCATTAGCCATTGGCTGGCCGCAGCAAGTCTGTTTTTCGGGATAACCCACGTCTAGTCCGTAATGCTTAAGCAACTTGTATGTAGCCACACCCGCTTCAGGGTAAAGGGCATCCACATAACAAGGGACGAATAATCCGACTTTCATTGTTGTTATATTTATCTTGTTTGCTATTTTTTATTCTTTTTCTACATGACTAAAAGCCGTTGCAAAAGTAACAAAATAATTGCAAAAATACGACATTCTAGAGAAGAAATAATAATAATTGATGTTATTTAACTGTAAAGAATTGCTGAAAAATTGGAATAATCAATAAATAGCGTAACTTTGCATTCCGAAATAGAATCCGTCATGGCGCCATCGACCACAACATTCCCCTGTTCACCAATGCCCGTCTGGCTTCCGCCTTCATCGAGGCATTCTGCACATTGAGCCAGAACCAGCTTCAGATTAAGAGCTGGCAGGAGTACGAGTAATCCGTGCCTTTTCTATATTATGCCACACCCTCCAAGCCTTATAGGGCTTTTATTTTATTCCCCGCCATGAGAAAAAGAAGCTGAAATGATGGCTTTCTCATTATTTTATTGTACCTTTGCAAACAGAAATAAGAATAAAACATGATAGTTTGTATAGCAGAGAAACCTAGCGTGGCTAAGGACATCGCCCGAATCATCGGAGCTACCACGGCACGCGACGGTTATATGGAAGGTAATGGTTACCAAGTAACATGGACCTTCGGCCACCTTTGTGAGCTGAAGGAACCGGATGATTATACTCCGATGTGGAAACATTGGAGCCTTGCGGCGTTGCCGATGATTCCACAGCGTTTCGGTATCAAGCTCATCAACGATGAAGGCATCAAGAAACAGTTTGCTACCATCGAGAAACTGATGCAGGCTGCCGACAGCATCATCAACTGCGGTGACGCCGGGCAGGAAGGAGAGCTTATCCAGAGATGGGTGATGCAGAAGGCACAGGCGAAATGCCCCGTCAAGAGACTGTGGATTTCATCCATGACCGATGAAGCCATCAAGCAGGGCTTCCAGGAACTGAAAGACCAAGGAGAATATCAGTCACTCTATCTTGCCGGACTTTCCCGTGCCATCGGCGACTGGATTCTCGGTATGAATGCCACCCGACTTTACACATTGAAATACGGCCAGAACCGACAGGTGCTCAGCATCGGCCGGGTGCAGACCCCTACTCTTGCCCTGATCGTAAACCGCCAGAAGGAAATCGACAACTTCGTTTCCGAACCTTACTGGGTACTCGCCACCATCTACCGCGACACCCAGTTTACCGCTACCAGCGGCAAGTTTACCAGCAAGGAGGAAGGCGAGAAGGCTTTCAGCACCATCGCCGGCAAACCCTTCACGGTTACAGATGTAAGCAAGAAGAAGGGAAACGAGGCGCCACCTCATCTCTACGACCTCACCTCGCTACAGGTGGATTGCAACAAAAAGTTTGCTTACTCTGCCGATATTACGCTGAAGCTCATCCAGAGTCTCTACGAGAAGAAGTACACCACTTATCCTCGTGTAGATACCCAGTTTCTGACCGACGATATCTATCCGAAATGTCCGCAGATTCTGAACGGAGTAAGTCAGGCAAAGATTATGAGTCAGCAGAAATACCTCCCGCTCATCCAGCAGCTCGCTACTATCAGCAAGAAATTGCCGAAGAGCAAGAAGGTTTTCGACAACAGTAAGGTAACCGACCACCACGCCATCATCCCAACCGGTGTTCCGCCAACCGGACTCACCGATATGGAGGCAAACGTGTATGATCTCATCGCCAAGCGTTTCATCAGCGTGTTCTATCCGGACTGTAAATTCTCCACCACCACCGTATTGGGCGAAGTCATCAACGAAGACGGACCGAAACCGGAGAAGATAGAGTTCAAGGTAAGCGGTAAGGAAATTCTCGAACCAGGCTGGCGAGTTGTCTATGCCAAGGATGTAAAGAATACAGATGACGATGATGCTTCAGATAACGCCGCCGGAAATGCAGACTCAGGAAATGGTGCCAAGAAGGAAGTGGTAGAAGAAAGAACCCTCCCATCCTTCACAAAAGGCGAATCGGGAGAACATCAGCCCACCCTGACGGAGAAATGGACCACGCCACCTAAGTATTATACCGAGGCAACCCTGCTCCGTGCAATGGAGACAGCCGGTAAATTCGTAGAAGACGAAGAACTTCGTGCTGCATTGAAGGAGAACGGAATCGGCCGACCTTCCTCCCGTGCCGGCATCATCGAGACCCTCTTCAAGCGCCACTACATCCGTCGCCAGCGCAAAAATCTGATGGCAACCCCGACAGGCATCGAACTCATCGACACCATCCATGAGGAACTGCTGAAGAGTTGCGAGCTGACCGGTATCTGGGAGAAGAAACTCCGCGACATCGAGCACAAGACCTACGATCCTGCCGACTTCATCAACGGACTGAAAGAACAGATCAACAAGATTGTCATCGATGTATTGTCAGACAATAGCAACCGGAGAGTGACCATTATGACAGAGGAAGACCTCAAGAAGAAACCGGCTGCCAAGAAACCGGCTGCCCGAAAGGCTCCTGCCAAGAAAGCCGATAAGGCAGCAGCACAGAATACAGATTCTCAGAATGCTCCTGCTCAGCCAACTCCTGCGACCGACCCAATGGTTGGCAAACCATGTCCGCTCTGTGGCAAGGGTATCATCATCAAGGGCAAGACCGCCTATGGCTGCAGCAACTGGAAGGCAGGCTGCCAATATCGTCAGCCATTCTCGCAGATGTAAATCAATATGAAACAAATAAGATTTTATCAAATCATAACAGCAATTAGCTGCCTCTTTCTGATAAGTTGCGGCATTGACCAGAACCTGAAGAAAGCAGACAAGCATCTTTCTTTAGGCGAATACTACGATGCGGCAACCCAATATAAAAAGGTGTACACCAAGACACCTACCAAAGAGCGGGCTGCCCGGGGCAAGGTGGCTCTGAAGATGGCACGCTGCTATGATAAAATCAACAGTACGCCGAAGGCATTGGCTGCCTACAGCAATGCCATCCGATACAAGCAGGCAGACCTCAACGACCGCCTGGCTTACGCCCGGCTTCTCCTGAAGAACGGAAGTTACAGACAGGCAGCCAAGGAATTCGAATTTCTGCTCGATTCCATGCCCGACAACGTGCTGGTAAAGAACGGACTCGAATCGGCACAAAAAGCCCCAGTCTGGAAGAAGGAAGGAAGCCGGTACAAGGTAAAGCGGATGGATGTTTTCAACTCCCGAAGAGACGACTATTCGCCGATGTTCCTCAGCGATGACTACAGCCAGCTCTATTTCACCTCAACCCGCAACGAAGCCCAAGGCAGCGACCTGAACGGAGTGACGGGAACGAAATCAGCCGACATCTTCTTCTCTGAAAAGAACGATAAAGGCAAATGGAGCAAGCCGGAAGCCATCGGAACCGGTCTCAACACCGACTACGAAGAGGGCGCATGCTGCTTTACCCCAGACGGCAAGCAGATGTACCTCACCCAGTGTACCACCGATCCCACTTCGCCCCGATTAGCCCAGATAGTAACCTCCAACCGCTCAGATGCAGCCTGGAGCAAGCCTACAAATCTGCAAATCAGCAAAGATACACTCAGTTGCTTTGCCCATCCAGCCATCTCTCCTGATGGCGAATGGCTCTATTTCGTATCAGACATGCCGGGCGGAAAGGGCGGTCTCGACATCTGGCGAGTGCGCATCACCCCTGCCGGACTGGGCGGTGTAGAGAACCTGGGCGAACCTATCAACACCCCAGGCGATGAGATGTTCCCTACCTTCCGTCCTAACGGCGACTTCTACTTCAGCAGCAATGGTCATGTAGGAATGGGCGGACTCGACATCTATATCGCCAAAGTAAATTCCCTCACCCGGAAATATGAACTCACCCACCCCGGCTATCCGCTGAATACAGAAGCCGATGACTTCGGAATGACTTTCGAGGGGCTCCACAACCAGGGTTTCTTCTGCTCTAACAGAAAAGACGGAAGAGGCTATGACCATATCTACTCCTTCGAGAATCCGGAGATTGTTACCACGATGAAGGGATGGGTCTACGAGAAAGACGGTTATGAACTGCCTGCCGCAGAGGTGAGAATCGTAGGCAACGACGGAACGAACAGGAAACTATCCGTCAAGGGCGACGGTTCGTTTGTCCTCCCTATCAATCCGCATGTCGACTACCTGGTGATGGCATCCTGCAAAGGCTACCTCAACCACAAGGAAGAACTTCGGGTTGATTCGGCTAAAGAGAGTAAGGAATACGTGCTCCAGTTCCCGCTGGCTTCCATCACAGCCCCCGTACTCATCGACAATATCTTCTACGATTTCGACAAGGCAACCCTTACCGAAGCCAGTACAACAGCCCTCGACCAGCTGGTAACGCTGCTGAAAGAGAACCCGCACGTTACCATCGAACTCAGCGCCCATTGCGACTACAAGGGAAACAGCGAATATAACAAGCATCTGTCTCAGCGCCGCGCCCAATCGGTAGTAGACTATCTGATAAAACACGGCATAGAGAAAGAGCGCCTCATCCCTGTGGGCTACGGCAAGGAGAAGCCGAAGAATGTGCGCAAGAAACTCACCGAGAAGTATCCTTGGCTCAAGGAAGGCGATGTGCTCAGCGAAGAATTTATCCTGAAGCAGAGCAAGGAGCATCAGGAAATCTGCAACCAGCTGAACCGCCGAACCGAGTTCAAAGTGCTCCGCACTACCTATAAATTGTTTTAGAAACCGATATCATAAGCATAGGTGCTCTACTGAAAAAGTAGCAGCACCTATTTGTTTTTCTATATTCAGCAATATTAAATCTTCGTCCATCGACGCTGAATGTCCGTTCAGCGACGTTGAATGTCCGTTCAGCGACGTTGAATGTCCGTTCAGCGACGTTGAATGTCCGTTCAGCGTCGATGAATGTCCGTTCAGCGTCGATGAACGGAGATTTCAAGAGCATAAAGATGATATTTATAGTAATAAAAAACTCTTTCTATTAGCACTAAAAACTATTCTGCTAATAGAAAGAGTTAATCATTCATACAATTGATATCAGGGAAGAAACCTACTGACGTGCATCAGCCAGCTCATTATATCCCCAAACCATGATGAGGACAACGAAGCCAGCCAGCACCATCAGGAGATTCTGAGAGTGAGCGACGGAGTCTGTTACATGCGTAAGCGCACGGGAACCGGAGAGGAGGAAATCTATCTTCATAGAGAAAAGCCAGCCCTGAATCTGCTCCCAGCCCTGGCAGACTACGGCTATGATGATGCCGGCTGCCACACAGGCTGCCGTCCATAAATGTTCCAGGCGCTGGCGCTTAACCAGCGACTTCTCTATTTCTGTTTCGGGTAAAGCCGGCAAGGCATGCATCACCCTATCGGAGAATCCGTCATCGGGAATCTCAGACATCTGGCAATCGGCAAAGAACTGCTGCAAGAGCTCTTCATCCTGAAGGCTCAACGGCTCTTCGTTTATGTTCTTCAACTTATTATCATTTATCTTATCGGTCATAACCATTCTGTTTTAAGTAACTTGCAAGTTTCTGTTTTCCACGAGAGAGATGCGACTTGATGGTGCCTTGCGCCATTCCCGTCACCTCTGCAATCTTATCTATAGAGAGTCCATCCATCAGCTGCAGCGTGATGCATGTACGTTCATTTTCGCCCAATATCTGTAGGGCTTTCATCAAATCCATCTTCAATCCGGCATTGGTGCCCTGTGCATTCCTGTTGGAAACGGCAGGCGTATCGATGTCCTGCGTCTCCTTATGACTGCGGGTATAATCATACCATACATTATAGGCTATGCGGTAGAGCCAGGTGGAGAAAGAGGCTGTACCCCGGAAACCGGACAGATGGGTATAAGCCTTTACAAAGGTATCCTGAGCCAAGTCATCACTCAGCTGCGCATCTCCCAGCGTCTGACGCAGGAAGAACCCACGAATGGGTGACTGATACTTCCTGACCAGCAGGTCGAACGACTTGCGGTCATGAAGCATCACCACCTTCGTGACGAGAGAGATATCGGATAACTTTTCCACCTTATATATATTAACTAATAATTGTTGTTTGATTTTTACACCGGAGTACCATTATATCCCGTGCCCTGATCGCCATGACGGTTCTTCCACCAATCCTTGATGGCTGGAAGCGAACCGATAACGGTCTGACCGATGCCATAGAAGAAGACCAGGGCTCCGATGCCAGCCAGGAAACCAGCATCCCACCAGGCAAACATGGCGCACAAGCCGGCTCCTAGGAAGGCATTTCTCAGTCCGCGTTTCACGAGATATTCATCGCTCTGCTTGTCTATCGGCCGGTCGCTTTCCGGAACATTGATGCCCTTCTCCATCGCCATCTCCGCCAGTTTCATCCGGTCGTTGTGTCTACGCATCAGATAACGGACGATGAGAAAGACGATAATCAAAGGGGCAAAGATGAACAACAAGCCGAAAATGATGCAGAAGACGATGATTAAAGACAACGCACCACGACCAAACACAGAACCGATGAAATCGAACGGATCATCATAGTTGTCTAAACTGTATTTAGAATGAACAGGTCTATTATCATTCTCATCATAATCATCATAGTTGGCCGAATCCGTACTGGTCGTATCAGAGTAAGCCTCCAACGCCTCGTCGTCTTTATCCTTCGAAGCAGATGGCTGTGCGGCAGATGCAGGAGCAGCCTTTGAATCTACCTGTTGGGTAGTTGGATGATAACGATGTTTTGGAGCAGAAGACGCCAAAGACACTTGGGTGGCTCCGATGCTCATAACGAGCGCTAATGCCAATATTGCTTTCTTCATATCATTATTTTTTATTGTTTTACCTTGTTATTTTGAAAAATTTCTGCTTCTTAGACGCATCTCTTCGCGATTTAGTTGCAAAGAAACGAAAAATTTCTTATTTTTGCAAACAAATTAAAGAAAAAGAGACAGAATGAAGACATTACCTGAAGATTTCAGAACATATACGCAGGCGCTGATGGGCGAAAAGCTGTATCAGCGTCTGGAGCATGCTATCCTTGAAGAGGAGGCGCCAACCAGTATCCGCATCAATCCTTTCAAATGCAAGGATGCAGTAGGCGAACCGATTCCCTGGTGTCCGGAAACCGGACGTTATCTCTCTACCCGTCCCGGATTCACCTTCGATCCGCTGCTGCATGCCGGCTTATATTATGTGCAGGAAGCCGCATCTATGTTTGTAGATATGGCTATCCGACAGTACGTAAAAGAACCGGTGATGATGCTGGATCTCTGTGCTGCCCCTGGCGGAAAGTCGACTGCCGTAAGGGCTGCCTTGCCGGAAGGGAGTCTGCTCTTCAGCAACGAACCGATGCGCACCCGCTCGCAGATTCTAGCCGAGAACGTACAGAAGTTCGGTCATCCGGATATGATTGTTACCAACAACTATCCTCGCGATTACAAGAAATCGAAGTTGCAGTTTGATGTGATTCTTACCGATGTTCCCTGCTCCGGCGAAGGAATGTTCCGCAAAGATGAAGGGGCTATCAGCGAATGGAGTACCCAGAATGTGAACAACTGCTGGCAGCTGCAGCGCGAAATCGTTTCGGATATCTGGAACTGTCTGAAGCCAGGCGGTATCCTGATTTACTCTACCTGCACCTTCAATGCGCACGAAGATGAGGAGAACGTGGACTGGATATGCGAAGAACTGGGTGCAGAAGTGATGGCACTGGAGGGAGTAGAAGATGCATGGAACATCACCCACAACCTCACGGGCAGCGACTTCCCGGTTTACCGATTCATTCCTGGTGTTTCGCGAGGCGAAGGTCTGTTTATGGCAATTCTGAAGAAAGAGGGCGAATGGGAAGCTGGTTCATCAGCCAAGGAGAACAGGAAGGATAAGAAGAAAAAAGACAAGAAGGTGGCGAAAGGAAAGGGGCTGGAGATTCCGGTCGGCTGGCTGAAGACTGATACAGAATGGGTGCCAGCAGAGAGCAACGAGACGGTTTACGCCATTCCGGGCAGATGGAAAGACATCTACGACCAGGCTGAAAAGAACCTGAAGGTGCTGCATGCAGGTGTGAAACTGGGAACAGACAAGGGAAAGGGTCTCATTCCCGACCAGACTCTAGCCCTCTCTACGATGCTCAACAAAGAAAACTTCCCTCAGGTGGAGTTATCCTACGAAGATGCCATCCGCTACCTTCGCAAGGAGGCTGTGAATCTGCCTGCCGATACGCCTAAGGGCTATGTACTGGTAACCTACAGACAGGTTCCGATAGGCTGGGAAAAGAACATTGGCAACCGTGCCAACAACCTCTATCCGCAGGAGTGGAAAATCAAGAGCAGCCACATTCCTGAAGAACAATTTACAGTTAACAGTTTATAGTTTATGCTTAATATCATCGCCTGCATATCAAAGAAACATAGAGCCATCGGATATCAGAACCGGTTGCTCTATACTATCCCGTCGGATATGACCCGATTCCGTATGCTCACAACCGGACATGTCATCATCATGGGCAGGAAGACATTTGAGTCGCTGCCGAACGGAGCCTTGCCCCACCGCCGCAATATTGTTATCTCGAAGACAAGAGAGCAGATAACAGGGTGCGAAGTATACACCTCTCTGGAAGAAGCACTGGAAGCAAGGAAAGAAGCGGCAGAAGATGAATGTTTCATCATCGGAGGAGCCAGCATATATGAACAGGCTTTGCCTTTTGCAGACAAGCTTTATCTCACAATCGTAGAAAAGGAACCAGAACATGCCGATACCTTCTTTCCGGAAATCAATCCGGCAGAATGGGAAGTGACAGAAAAAGAAATGAGGAATGAAAACGGCTTACCGTTCACATTCCTCACCCTTTATAGAAGATAGCATCAAAAAAGCAGCAAGCCCTCTGGAGCCTGCTGCTTTTTCAGTTTATATCATATCGTTATTTATCTACCTTATTTCTCTGCTGTTTCATCTTCTGCAGTTTCATCTTCATCATCATTGAAGCTCTTGAGATCCTGCATAGAAAGCTGACGGTTGATAGATGCATTGAAAGAGATGATGGTCTCGCTGCGAGACAATCCCAATGGCTGCAACTTATCGTGGATGATTTCCAGAAGATGATGGTTGTTGAGCGCATAAATCTTGATAAACATATCAAAGCCACCTGTAGTATAGTGGCACTCTACAACCTCAGGAATCTTCTTCAACTCCTCTACAACATGGTCAAACTTCTCAGGCTCCTTCAGATAGAGTCCCATATAGGCACAAGTTTCGTAACCTATCTTTTCTGGGTCAATGATGAATTGTGAACCCTTGATGATACCAAGATTTGTAAGTTTAGCAACACGCTGATGAATGGCAGCACCGCTCACGTTGCAAGCGCGTGCCACTTCCAAAAATGGAATACGGGCATCCTGAGAAATCAGCTTCAGAATCTGCCTATCTAATGAATCTAAAATTTGTTTTGACATAATACTAATAATTTGGTTGCAAAGATAATACAAAAAACTAATAAAAGCAATTTTTTAAGAGAAAAACATGATAAATTAATATTATTTTCCTTTTTCTGTGGCAGAATAGCTTATTTTTAATGCTTTTGCCTGTCGCAAAGCCTGCTTTACATCGGTTATCACACCCATCTTTGTCTCTTGGTCTGCTTTGATCGAAACGGTCATCTGCTTCTGGTCTTCCGGTGACATACGCTTCTTTTCTGCCGAAATGTAATCCATCACTTCGGGAGCCGAAGCAAACTTGTCATTCAACTGAATCTGGGTACCGGTACCATACTTTGCCTGCATCTCTTTGGTTGGTTTACCTATATAGATATGGCTCACCGCCGATTTCTTGGTCAGTCGGGTGAGTTCCTTACCCTGTGGCAAACGGCAGTCTACCTTCAAGGTAACCTGACGCATGTGGGTAACAATCATAAAGAAGAACAGTACGGAGAAAATGAGGTCTGGCAGAGAAGATGTATTCAACCCTGGCACTTCATGCGATTTCTTATGAAAATTCATCATTGTTTACCTCCTTTCTGCTGTTCTGCAGCTGTTTCTATCGTTTTCTCTTCCCCCTGCTTTTCTTCAGCATTGGCATCAACACGCTGGTCGGTTTGAGTCATCGCATTGGCATACGACTCTGTGATGCGCTGCGGACAGATGTTGCGCACCTGTTCTTTCTGGTCATTGTTCAAGAGGGCATAATCCCTGTGATATTTCTTCTGGGCTGTTTCATTGCGTAGCTGGCTATATGCTTCCATCAGCTGGTTCTGCATCTGGAAATAGAGATTATAGTCGGCATCGCGGTCACTCTCGATAGAGATGAGATGTTTCTTGCCCAGGCGGTGTACAAAGCGGATGGTTTCTTCCTTGAGCTGGCTTACCTGCATCGGCTTGCCGTTTACCAGAAGCGTATCGCCAGCCGTCAGGTGCAGCGCCATCAGGTTAGCCTTATCAACCATCGTCTGTTGCTGCTCCTTCTTCTGCGGTTCAGGTGAAGGGAGTTGGCGCAACAGTCCCTTATCCACATCCATTGATGTGGTGACAAGGAAGAATATCAACAGCATGAACGAGATGTCGGCTGTAGATGTGGTATTCAGTCCCGGGGTTTCGTGTTGCTTCCTTCTAATCAGCATATTTAATCCTTATTTATAGAATAGAGAGCCCAGAGAGCTCTCTTAGTTTTTCTTTCGAATATAACGTGTGGCACCGAAACAGACGGCACCGATTCCTGCCACCAACATCAGGAGTGATGTGATGACAAACATATCTGAAAGCTTGAGCCAGAGCCAGTCGGCATAATTCTCGCCATTGATGAGCATCGGAGCAGAACCACCCAAAAAGAAGGTAAGCAGCAAAACTGCCAGCGTTCCGATCCATGTGATGCGGAAGATGCGGCGCACGGGAATGCCATTCACTACAGCCTCCGACTTGCTGCTGCGATAATCTCTGATCATCGAAAAGACTGCCAGACCCACACCTCCTATCAGGAAGAGCCACATCAGCAGGATGAGCACATCGGTAAAGAGAGGCGCATTGAAGTCAGGGTTCTCTTCGAAAGGCAGATCGTAGCCTACCAAAAAGAACAGACCGAAAACCAGCACCGCCAGTCCTATCATGATATAGAACACCTGCTGCGATATCTTTTCGGCTGACTTCGTCTTCTGCTTTGAAAATTGAAATTTAACCATTTCTCTCTTCGTTTATTTGTTCTTGGCAATAATATCCATTAAAGTAACCGCCGACTCCTCCATCTGGCTTGTCAGGTGCTCCACCTTAGAAACGATGTAGTTGTAGAAAATCTGAAGGATGAGGGCTACGATGATACCGAAGATGGTAGTGATGAGCGCCACTTTCATACCCGAAGCAACGATAGTAGGACTGATATCGCCCGCCTGCTGAATCTGGTCGAACGCCATCACCATACCAATCACGGTTCCGAGGAATCCGAGCGATGGAGCCATTGCGATAAAGAGTTTGATCCAGGAGCATCCCTTCTCCAGGTTAGCCGCCTGAACGGTACCATATCCGCTCACCGAGCGCTCGATATCATCAAGACTCTCGCTGATATGCATCAAACCCTGGTAGCAGATAGAAGCCACCGGTCCGCGGGTATTCCGGCAGAGCGTCTTAGCCCCTTCCACATCGCCAGCCGCCACCTTCTGGTCGATATCCTGCATCAACTTCTTGGCGTTGATTTCGGAGAGACTCAGATAGATGATGCGTTCGATACAGAAAGCCATACCCACAATAAGGGCGATGGCAACGAGAGACATAAATCCCGCATTACCCTCTATAAACTTTGTCTTAAGAGCTTGATGAAATCCCATGTTCTCCTCTTGAGCCATCAAAGGCAGAGAACACATCCAAGTGAAAACCAATATTGCAAAACGTGCAATAGCTGTATTTTTCTTCATATACCTTATTATATATATAAAAGCGGAAAGAGGGGGATTCGAACCCCCGAACCGGTTTTGCCGGTTACACGCTTTCCAGGCGTGCCTCTTCAGCCACTCGAGCACCTTTCCATATTCCGAAGAACTCTTCTTAATCACCGCAACATGCTGCTGCAACAATTTCGAAGTGCAAAATTATTGCTTTTCCTCCGAAATACCATAACTTTCATTGTTTTTTTATGTTTATTTAAGGAGTTTTGAACGCTTACTACTATACTTACGATACAGACAGCGGGAAAATCCGTTCTGCATTGAGGTTGGTCTGTCGGGCAAACTCCTCTTCGCTTACGCCATAAGCCTTGGCGAGCGTCTTCATCACTTCTACCACAAAAGCGCTCTCGTTACGCTTGCCGCGATAAGGAACAGGCGCCATATACGGACTGTCTGTCTCCAGTACGATGCGATCCAGAGGAACCACAGCCGGCAGATCTTCTCTGAGATGACTGGTCTTGAAGGTAGATACACCACCGACGCCCAAGACAAACTTATCAAAGGAGAGCAGTTCTTCGGCTTCCTTCTGGTTGCCCGTAAAGCAATGGAAGACGCCACCCGGCAGTTCCTTCTCATACTTTCTGAGCAGATGCACCATCTCGTTCTGTGCCTTACGGCAATGAATCATCAGAGGGAGCTGGGTTTCTACCGACCACTTCACCTGTTCCTCGAAAGCCTCGAGCTGCTCGTTTTCGAACTCACGGCTCCAGTAATAATCCAGTCCTACCTCTCCGATAGCGATAAAATCAGAAAACTGAGGAGAACCACCCTCAGGATTGGCATTGCCTGATTCGCCCACAGGATTGGCATTGCCTATCATGCGATGTTCCTCCAACATCTTCCGGAGTTCAGCCAGCTGTTCTTTCCAGTCTTCCTTCACCTCTTCAGGATGCAGACCAATCATCGGATAAGCATAGCCCGGATATTCCTTAGCCAATGCCAGGACCGCGTGTGTGGTCTTCACATCGATGGCAGGCAAGAACACCTTGCTTACCCCCGCTTCCCTGGCACGAGCGAAAGCCTCCGCCCTATCCTCATCAAACTCCTCCGCATCAAAATGCGTATGTGTATCTATTACTTTGAACATTGAACTTTGAACTTTATGATTAGTAAAGCCGATGAATTCTTCACTCTTCGTTCTTCACTCTTCACTTAAATTAGTACTGTCGCTTCATCATTTTCTGAGCATACTTCGCCAACTCCTCTTTGCGCTCAGCAGGAACATTGACGGCATCGAGATACTTCTTGCTCTGCTCGAAATAATAAGCAATCTTATCCTGTGCCAGTTTATCGATACCAATCTCGTTGTATAGACGGGTAACGGCAGCCACCTTCTCTGCGCGGTCGAAATCCTTGGCATCCACCCATTTCTGGAGTTCTGCACGCTGAGTATCATTGGCAAGATTGAAAGCATTGATGAGCATGTAAGTCTTCTTATTAGATGTGATATCGCCACCAATCTCCTTACCGAACACCTTGGTATCGCCGTAAACATCGAGGTAATCATCCTGCAACTGGAACGCCAATCCTATCTGCTCGCCAAACTTATACAGGTTCTCAGCATCCTCATCAGAAGCATCGGCAAGGATAGCACCCATCTTCAAGGCACAAGCCAGGAGAACGCTGGTCTTGAGGCGGATCATCTCGATATATTCCTCCTCCTTTACATCGTTGCGGTTTTCAAACTCCATATCAAACTGCTGACCTTCACCTATCTCAAGGGCAGTGGTTGTAAAAAGCTTCAACACCTTGGCGAGATGCTTTTCATCACATTGAGCCATACGTTCATAAGCCAGTACGAGCATGCTGTCGCCCGAAAGAATCGCCGTATTGGCATCCCACTTCTTATGAACCGTTTCATGACCGCGACGCAAATCAGCATTGTCCATCAGGTCATCATGCAGCAAAGTATAGTTATGATAAGTTTCCAGGGCAACGGCATTCATCAGAATCTTCTCAGGATTGTCCTTGAAAAGATTGTAGCCCAGGAGCATGAGCGTAGGACGGATGCGCTTACCACCCATAGAAAGTACGTATCTGATAGGCTCATAAAGAGACTTTGGCTTTCTTTCGTAAGGCAAATTTGCCAAAAACTCATTTACCATGCTTAAAATTTCATCTGCTGTCTTCATAATAATGTATATTTATAATGTATAATTTACAATGAATAATTCATAATTTATAACTGGAACACTACCGGGATGGCTATCATCGTGCGGCAGACCTTGCCTTTATCGATGCCCGGCTTCCACTTCGGCATCATCTTCATCACTCTCAAAGCTTCGTTGTCGAGCAACGGGTCTACCGATGTGCTTACCTTGATATTTGCCACACTACCGTCCTTGTTCACGATGAAAGATACCACTACGGTTCCCTGAATCTTGCTCTTCTGGGCAGCCACAGGGTACTTCAGGTTCTTGGTAAGCCACAGCATAAAGGCAGACCAGCCACCAGGAAACTGCGGTATCTTCTGAACGACGGTCAGTTTGATAGGAGCCTCAGCTCCCGGATTCTCAATCGGAGTTTCAGGAACCGCTTCCTTCACCTCAGCTCCATCCACTACACCCGAGCCGTCGCCGATAACCAGTTCGCTGGTTGTAGAACTGATTTTCGTCGGAGCCTGCTGAGGCTGTTGTTCGGCAGCCTTCACTTCCTGGGTAATCGATTTAGAAGCAGGAGCCGAAACAGCCTCCGCACTCACCATATCTTTCTGGTCGGGACGAGCCGACATTTCCAGATCCTGTGAGAGATCTTCCATCGATTCAGACAAGTCATCTTCTCCCTGCGGACCTCTCTGATATTGGAGTCCGACGAAGATGAAAGTAAAAGCCAGCAGCAATCCTAGCAGGAAAAATGTAACCCGCTTATCTTCCAGTTGTGCGCTATTTGATTTCTTAATTTCCACAATAAAATCCGTTTAAAATCGTTATTTCCTACGAAAACATTGCAAATTTACTTCTTATTATTGAAAAAAGCAGTATCTTTGCCAAAGAATTAGAAAATTTAAATGAAAAAATATGTAATTTCCGCTATATTGACGCTTTTTGCGACAATTATTGATGCTCAAGAGAGCCAAACGGGGTATAATTTCCTTCGCTTGCCGGTGAGTGCTCATGCAGCTGCTCTGGGTGGCGACAACATCACCTTGATAGAAGATGATGAAGCACTCATATTCCATAATCCGGCTCTCCTGTCATCTGTAAGCGACAAGACGGTCAATCTCAATTATATGAACTATATGTCGGGGGTGAACACAGCCTCGGCAAGCTTCAACCGTATCATCAATGATAAGGCGACATGGGCTGTTTCGGCTCAGTTTATTGACTACGGAAAGATGAAGGAGACGGATGAGAACAACATCCAGATGGGTGAGTTCTCGGCAAAGGATATTGCCGTTGCGGGTTACTTCTCTTATATGCTCGGTGAGAAATTCGCGGGTGGTATTGCCGCCAAATTCATCACTTCGTATATTGGCGATTACAATTCTATCGCAGTGGGAGTGGATTTGGGTATCAACTATTACGACCCGGAAACGGAATGGTCGGCTTCTTGCGTGGCAAAGAACCTGGGTGGACAGTTGAAAGCCTACGATAATGAATACGAGAAGATGCCTATCGACCTGCAGTTGGGTGTGACGAAACGCTTCGCCAACGCACCGTTCAGGGTTTCAGCCACACTGGTCAACCTGAACCATTGGGACAGCAGTCTTCGCGATCATGCCGTGGTAGGTGCCGACATTCTGCTTTCTGAGAGTCTGTGGATAGGTGCCGGCTACAACTTCCGCAGAGCCAACGAGATGAAAATCAGCACCTCTGAAGATGAGGAAAGCAGTCATGGAGCGGGCTTCTCGGTAGGTGGCGGTATCAACCTGGAGCGCTTCCATCTGAACGTTGCCTACGGCAAATATCACGTCAGTAGCAGCAGCCTGATGCTGAATGTAAGTTACAGATTATAAATTATACATTAAAGTTAGTTCGAAATTATGAAGAAAATAACAATAGCAATAGACGGATACTCTTCTTGCGGTAAGAGTACGATGGCAAAGGATCTAGCCAAGGAAATAGGTTATGTTTATGTAGATACGGGTGCGATGTACCGCTCGGTAACTCTCTATGCGCTGCGTCATCAGCTCTTCGAAGCAGATGGAGCCGTAAAGACTGAAGAACTGCAGAAGGAGATGAAGAACATCAGCATCTCATTCAAGTTTAATGAAACAACCGGTCGCCCAGACTGCTATCTGAACGGCGAACTGGTAGAAAAGGAAATCCGTTCGTTAGAGGTTTCCAGCCATGTAAGTCCGATTGCCGCCGTTCCTTTCGTCAGAGAGGCGCTGGTAGAGCAGCAGCAAAAGATGGGCGAAGACAAGGGCATCGTGATGGATGGTCGCGATATCGGTACCACCGTGTTCCCGAATGCCGAACTGAAGATTTTCGTAACAGCCAGTTCACAGGTGAGAGCACAGCGTCGTTTCGATGAACTGAAGGAGAAGGGAATGCCAGCCGACTTCGATGCGATTCTGAAGAATGTAGAGGAGCGCGATTATATCGATACCCACCGCGAGACTTCTCCACTGAGAAAGGCTGATGATGCCATCACGCTCGATAACAGCAATATGACCATTCCGGAGCAAAAGGCATGGCTGATGGAACAATATCAAAAAGCAATAGAAAAATAAGCTACAGAAAAGAGACTACCGGGGTAGCAATGCAAAAATACGTTAAAGAGTATACTTTTACCGATAAATTTATTTTATTCGATGAAAAAGATTTGGAAAAAATATTTCAATGTAGTATCTTTGCAACCATATTAACAAGGTAGTAATGATATAGATTATAAATTTTGAGTTAATTACTGTTTTTTGAAGGTGATAGGTCTTCGGGAGAAGATTTATCACCTGTTTTATTTTCAGACAGTTTATAAAAGATAAACCCACTTGACGTTGTAAAACACAACATCAAGTGGGTTAACTGGTTAATAACCACCATATTAAGTTTTTCAATCAACGATAAAACTATCCTTGATAATCTTCTCCTTGCACTCTTCCATCAGCCACTTAGGCGTACTGGTAGCACCACAGATACCAACCGTTTCCACATTCTTGAACCAGTTCATATCTATTTCGTCGGCACTTTCTATCTGGTAGCTGTTGGCATTCACGCTCTTGCATTCCTTGAAAAGCACCTTACCGTTCGAACTCTTTCTGCCACTCACAAAGAGGATGACATCATGCTTGCTGGCAAAGGCAGCGATGTTAGGCATGCGGTTAGCCACCTGACGGCAGATGGTATCGAAGCTCTTGAAAGTAGCGCCCTCTACGATATGCTCCTGGCAGTATTCGATGATGCGGTGGAACTCGTCGAGACTCTTAGTGGTCTGGGAATAGAGATAGATATCTTTCGAGAAATCCAGCTGACCGGTTTCCTTCAGCTGCTTCACATCCTCAAACTTCTCTACCACGATGGCATGACTCTCCGTCTGCCCCACCAGTCCGAGCACCTCAGCATGACCGTTCTTACCGAAGATAACAATCTGTGCCTCCGGATTGTTGACATACTGCTTCTTGATGCGGCGCTGCAACTGGAGCACCACAGGACAGGTAGCATCGATGATTTCGATGTTATTCCGCTCGGCAAGGGCGTAAGTCTCAGGCGGTTCACCATGAGCACGGAGCAAGACCTTCACGCCCTGCAGTTCCTCCATCTGCTCATGGTCTATCGTGATGAGTCCCGCTTCATGCAGGCGCTCCACCTCCATACCGTTATGCACAATATCGCCCAGGCAGTAAAGTTTACCGCCCTTAGCCAACTCCTCTTCTGCTTTCTTGATGGCAGTGGTTACGCCAAAGCAGAAACCACTGCCATTATCTATTTCTATCTGCACCGTTTTAAAAATTTATTGTACATTAATCTTCACCACCACCTTAGCATGGTCAGGATCATTCGTAATCATGAGGATACGAGGGTGTCTGACACGCGATTTCTTCAAGTCGGCAGCCACAGCCGTCACCTTCATCTTAACGGTCTCTCCTGGCTGAATCTTACTCTTCTTCAGGTTCACCTGCAAGCCCATAGTAAACATCTGCATGCTGCGGATATCCAGTTCCGACTTACCCTTGTTGGTTATCAGAATCTCACCCTTCAGCTTCTTCTTTCCATTGAAGCTACCCAGATTAAGTTCGGTGGCAGACATCTCCATCTTCGGAGCCAGTGCCTTCTTAGCTGGAGTCATGTTCTCGAAACCAGGAAGAAGAACGGCTGATACTACGATTTCCTTCTCAGGCGCAATCTTATCGCCAGGACGCTCACCGAGATAAACTGAGGTCTGGTTCAAGCCCAGGTCACGCAGTTTCTTGGAATCCAGCACAAAACTGATTTCGGCAGAATGACGCGGAGCCACCTTGGAAGGCGATACGAAAGCATGAAGATAGTCAGGAAGATGCATCACTACCGGTTCCATCACTTCGTCGGTAGGATTGAAGATATGGATGCGCTGAACCGGACGGTCGCCACGGTTCACGTCATCAAACTCCACCTCCTGGGCATCACTCTTGATGGCGCCCAGCATCTCATCGTAAGAACCAGCGAAATCTACTACGCTGCCCACTACCTTTCCCCTCATAGAGAGGATGAACGGCTCTTCATCCGCATTGGTATAGAGGCAGACCTGCTTGGTGAAAATACCCATCTGCTTGGCATCGTATACCGCCTTGATGACGAAACTCTCGCCGGCAGCAATGCTCGTCTTCGGATAATCTACCTCCGTACAGCCGCAGCTTTTCAATACATTGTTGATAACCAACGGCTTGCGCCCGTCATTCTTCAGTACGAACTCGGCAGTTACAGGCTTGCGGAACACCACCTGTCCGCAGTCTACCACCTCGTGCTGGGTTGTAATCTTCTGTGCTGATGCAGGCAGCGCCAACAGCGCTGAGAGCATCCATATATTCATCCGTTTCATACTATTCTATTTTAAATTATCAATCTATTATCTGTAAACTATTAACTATCAATTGTTAACTTTCAATTCATACGCTTCTGTGCGACCGCCAAATTCCGGACTGTAAGTGCACTGCACGGTGCAAGTTCCGCTCTGGTAGTCGCCCTTTCTATCAACGTAGTATTCCATTTCTACCACATGCTTACCTTTAGATAAACGATCGAAATAGAAATTTGTTGCATGATCTCTTGGAGAAACATAGCAGCCCATGCCCCATTGATAACCGCTCAACTGGTTGACCGGCTCCAGACATGCCGCACGCTTATCCGTGATTTGCACGAAGTCGTAGTCGCGGTCGGCGGTGATGATGAGCGTTACCTTCACCTTCTCGCCTACCTTCGCCTGCGCTTTGCCCTTGCCCTCAGATTCGGCAGGAACGATGACACGGCGAATCCTAATGCCCGACTCCATAGAACCTATTTCGCTGATTGGCTGCTTGAACTCTGCATAGACAGCTCCCCAACTGGTATAATCGCTCTTTTTGTCGATGCTCAGTTTAGATGCCTTGCCCGTCTTTTCGGTCTTCACATAGCCCAAAGTAGTGGAATCCTGCGGCATCGGCAACTGCTTTCCGTCCAGTTTCAGCACGGCATTCTCAGCCTTCCTGCTCCAGTTGCTCTCATTGCCCTTCATGAAGGCATAGACAGCATCCACGGTGTTCACCGGCGTATCCCAAACCTGGGTGCGTTTCGACATCAGGAGCCAGCGCTGCAGTTCCTCAATGGTCTGCTTGTCGTTCGGCTTCAGCATCTGCATCGCCTCTATCACAGATACCTGGGTAGGAATCTTATAGTTTCGCCAACTGTAGAGTGCCTTGCGGGTATCGTAGTAGCGGCCCATCTCCTCACGGTAAACGGCATATTCGTTCACGCTCTGCAGATATTCGCCTGCCTTCTCGCGGTAAGCGGCATTCAGCTTACTGTTCTTGGCGAGCACCACGGCAGCACGTGCCTTACCATAGATGGTAAAATTGCTGGTCATCTTCGACATCTTATCCAGCAGATAAGTCTTGTCAGCTTCCAGATTCTGCTTCATCTTTCTGCCATCCATCGAGAGGATGTAGAGATAATGCAGCGCCTGTTCGCTAGGACTCACCTTCTGCTTTTTCTCCTCCTGCTTCTTCATATCTCTTACTTCCCGAGCGGTCTGCAGAGAGAGATAGTTCAAGGCTGAGGTCAGCATCCGGGCGGTGGATTTCTGCACACCGGTGATGGCATTCAATCGAACCATCATTTCGGCTACTGAGGTAGTCATATACCGGCTGCCCTTCATGCCTTTCCACCATGAGAAGGAACCGTTAGGGTTCTGCAACTTCTTCAGTTTCTCCACCTGATTCTGCAGGCGGATAGTCTCCTGAGAATGATTATCCAAAGAGAGAGTCTTCTGGATATGGGTGGTGATGGTATTGGCGTAGATGGCAGACATCAGCGAGATGGCATCTTCCTCATCCGGATTGCTGATGGCTGGCAGCGCCTTCACCATCAGCCAACTTGGATTGTTGGTGTACTCGATGGTTACCTTGGCGTCTTCAGCGCCCTTTGCCTGCTTGCCCTCCTTGTTCAGGAAGAGTTTGCTCAGGTCGAAGCTCTGCTCGCCCTTCTGATGCAGGGTGATAGGCAGGGTGTTCACCACGAGTTCGCGGTTGCTCAAAACCGGCAGATAGTGCTGCTCGCCATCGCTGTAACCGTTACCGGCAGCCACCACCTTATTTATATATACGCCTTCTTTCAGCCCTTGGACATCGAAGGAGATGGTAGCAGAGCCCTCGGCATCGATGCTGTAGTTCTGCGTCTTCTGCCAAACCACCTTGTTGGTCTCCGGGTCGAGAATCTGCATACGGGCGTTGCCGTTCACCTTCTTGTCGGAAGTATTGAAGAGTTTCACCACGATGGTGCTCTTGTCGCCCTCACGAAGGAAGCGAGGCATGTTAGGCTGCACCATCACGGTTTTCTGTGCCACAGCCTCATCCACCAGCAAACCATTGCGCATCTCCTTGTCATGAGCCAGACCCATGAACTTCCAGGTAGTCACGCTCTCCGGCAGGGTGAATCTGATGGCTACATCGCCATTGTTATCGCTCTCTAAGGCAGGATAGAAGAAAGCCGTCTCGTTCATGTTCTCACGCACCTGCACCTTATCGAGGAACAGTCCTGCGTCTGAGCCTGAACCGCCAGCAAACTGCGGCATCTCCTCTACTGCATCAAAAACCTTGTCGGCAGATGGAGGAGGAGCTGCAACAAGGATTGTATTACTCCCACGAGTTTTCATGACTCTCCCTTCTTCCTTAACCAGCTCGTCTTTCTGTATACGAACAGACTCAACGGTTCCGCCAGAAGAACGTTCCAACTTGCTCAGTTCCACCGCTTGCATATAAGCATAATAGCTAAAGAATTTGCCATCAAACTTATCCACGTCCAACTCCTTCTCGTCATAATACTTGGTAGGATAAACGCCATTCAAGTAAAATGAGCGGAAAGTGAGGTTGTGCTTCCAGTAGCAGTTTGGCAAACGCTGATAGAAGCCCAGAGAGAGATACCAAGGATGCCGGGCTATCTGGTCGAGCGACTTGTCATAGAGTACGCTCATCAGCTGCGTCTTGGCTGGCTTGCCGTCAGGGGTGGTAATCTTCAGCGTCCACTCCTCCTTCTGTCCAGGGGTCAGACGGTTGCGGAAGGTCTTCCAGGCGATATTCAGTTTCTTCTCAGGCAAAGGACGGGCGATGCTCATCATTCGGGTATAGCACTTGCCTTGCTTCACGAAACTATAGTTCAGTACGATGCCCGACGCATATTCCTCCTTGTAGGTGAAAGGCAGAGTCACGATACTGTCGCCCAACTCCCAGGCGCCCTTCTCCAGCAGTTTGTTGCCGGCGATGATGGAATATACGATGTGCGCTCCGTTCTCCGAAGAGCCCACCTGAATATAGACCGGTTTGCCATCACGAGGGAAGGTCTTCGCCGTCTGATAATACCATTCGGTGGTTGGCTCCACCGGATGGGTATCCTTCATACTGAAGAGCGTGAATTTCTGCTGCAGGGTGTCTGTTCCGCAGATTGCCTCCAACTGATGAACGCCAGATTTCCAAACGAGGGAAGAAGAGGCAGAAGATGCATATTCCTTGATAGAAACCGGTGCATTCGCCTCGGCATCCTTCCATTCGCCCTTATCAATGCGATATTTCAACCTACTAGAAATCGGCATACCACTGGCATTGCGGTAAGCGAAGGTCACCGTCTTCAGACTGTCTGTTTCGATACGCTTAGGAAGATTCACCGTGAGGATGGTTGGTTTGGTGCCCAAAGGCAGACTCATCACGCCCTCGTGGCTCTCGCCGCTGATGTCGGTAACGATGGCTGAGACCTCGAAGTTGAAGAAACGGGCGATGCGCATGAAATCGCTCATATCCGCCTCGTCTTTTCCTGACAAGGAAGCCTCCAGCGGAATTTCCACATCGAAGGTTCCGTCCTCACGGGTCACGCAACTGTCGGTCTTCACCAACTGTCCGGCAGAGCCTGCGCCCCACCACCAAAGCTGGTTTCTGCGGGTCACCTGATACTCCACCTTTGCACCCTGCACAGGCACACCGGCATAGGTCTTTGCTGAAGCCTTCACCACCACGGTATCGCCCCAGTTATATTTCTCATTCACCTTCGGGAAGGTAATCTCGAAGGTTGGACGCTTGTACTCCTCCACACGGAAGAAGCGGTTTACCTGGTCATTCACGGATACATGATACATGCCTGTCTGTCCCTCCTTCGGCAATTCGAAATCCACCGAAGCCGTGCCATACTCGTCAACCTTCGCCTTCTTCATCTCCACCTCTTTCCAACTGGCATTACAGAGTCCGAAATCCAGTTCATCTCTGCCAACAGGCACCTTTGCATCGATACCCTTCATGTCGACAAATCTGATAGCCGTAACATGCACAGTCTGACCCGGGCGATAGAGAGCACGGTCGGTATAAACCTGATATTTAGTCTCATTATCCTTCTTCTCATAATAGCGGTCACGAGAAAGAAAGATGCCCTTGGCAGGCGTAAACTTATCATTGCTGGTGGAAATCAAGATGTTTCCATCCACATTCTTGAAGTAAGCCTCTCCGTTCTCATCGGTCGTCAAGCGGGCATGAACCGTTCGTTTGTCCTTCTTCGTTTTGAAACCATACCACTGGTCATAGAGTTCAATCTTAGCCCCGGCAATAGGCTGTCCGTCGGTAGCATTCACCACCACATAGCGATGCTTATCATCCGGCAACTGCTGGATCATCACCGCCAGATTGCTGACATAGAAGAGCTGTCGCTGCGGAGCGATGCCGGTATTATCCGAAGTTACCTCCATCAGATAGGCACCCAGCGGCAGATTGCCACCGATTTCGATGGAATCCTTCACCTCTTGATAATCCGGACGACCATAGTAATTCCTGCTGTAATCCTTCTGATGCAGCTTCGTGGTCTTCTTCAGGAGCATCTTATAGGTAGCCTCATCCTGCGCATTATAATCGTTATCTGCCGTAATATTGAGGCGGGAAATGCTGATCTTCAGGTTCTGGAGATTGCGCACATTCAGATGCAGCCACGCCTTCTGCCCAGGGCGTAATACCTGCGGCATATCCTGCACCCGGAACATCGGTTCGGTGAGTCGCTTCTGCGCATTTCTCAGTTCGTTCATTCTCGACCAGCCACCCCAGCGACTCAGCGCATAGTTGATATAGTTAAGCTTATCCTGTGGCTTGGCATCGGTAGCCCCCTCCATGAAGCGGAAGTGCTCCACGGCAAGTTCGCCTGCCTCCGGAATATCCTGATAAACCTGGATGAGCGAATCGATGGTCTGCAGATACTTCGATTTCCTCACCTCTTTCACGTCGTCCTGACGGTATTTCTCAATGAGCTTATAGGCACAGAGACATGCCGCTCCCCTATTTCCCACCTTATTATAATAGGTGTACAGTTGCAGATACGCCTCCTTGCTGTCAGCCTCGAAACCGATGAGATGCAGCAGATCGTTATTGAAGGAACTGCCATCCACGCCCTTCAGCGTCAATGGTACATACTCGGTTGATGTATGCTTGGCAAGAAGTTCAGGCTGCTCCAGGGCTTTCTTGAAGAACTCCTGGCTTTTCTTTGAATTCACATCCCGCTGACTCAAAGAAGAAGCACTTGGGTTCAAAGAAGCATCATCACCTAGGTCCAGAGCAACATCCTCACTTTGATCCAAGGCAACATCATCCTCCTCCCCGTAATAAATATCCCGATAAACCTTGCCCAGCACGGCATATCTCACTGCCTTCAATGCCGGATCTTTCACCTTCAGTACCTCGGCTTCCATCCGCTTCACGTTCGGCGTCAGCGAATCAGCAGAAATCTCATTCCAGAGTGTCATCTGTCTTGTCTCAGCCGCCAGCAGCTGCCCGTAATCTTTGGCAGCCGAAGCCTTGGCGATGATTTTCTTCATCACCGCGATTTCGCTCTTAGGCTGGTCCTTCTGAGCAATAATTTCAGCTTGCTTCCACAAGTTGTCGTATGTCTGGGCCGCTACCTGCATGGTTGCAAAGAGGGCTACCAGAAGTGATAAAATGTTTCTTTTCATAAGCCAACTGTATAAAATGTTAATTGCATGATGATAATCATCAAACTTTTCATTGCAAAAATACAAAAAAAAACTGTTTTCTAACTCCGAAACTGAAACTTTTTACTATCTTTGCACCAAAATAATATATTTTACCTAGAAATAAACATTAAAAAAACAATGGCAGAAAAAAAGTATGGTCATTTTGATGACGCCAATCGCGAATACGTGATTACTGACCCAAAGACCCCATGGCCTTGGATCAATTATTTGGGTAACGAGGATTTCTTCTCGCTCATCTCCAATACAGCAGGTGGTTATTCTTTCTACAAGGATGCCAAGTTCCGTCGCATCACCCGTTATCGCTACAATGGTGTGCCGATGGATAACGGCGGTCGCTATTTCTACATCAAGGATGGCGATACCGTATGGAACCCGGGATGGAAACCTTGCAAGACGCCGCTCGACTCTTACGAGTGCCGCCACGGCATGAACTATACCCGCATCACGGGCAGCAAGAACGGCGTGGAGGCAAGTGTACTCTTCTTCGTGCCGCTCCATACATGGGCTGAGGTGCAGAAGATGACGCTCAAGAACCAGTCGCAGGAGGTGAAGACTCTCAAGGTGTTCTCCTTTGCAGAATGGTGCCTCTGGAACGCTGCTACCGATATGGAGAACTTCCAGCGCAACTTCTCTACGGGCGAAGTGGAGGTAGAAGGCTCTACCCTCTATCACAAGACCGAATACCGCGAGCGCCGCAACCACTATGCTTTCTACACCGTTAATACCGAGATTCAGGGATATGATACCGACCGCGAGAGCTTCATCGGACTCTACAACGAGTTTGCCGAGCCTGAGGCTGTGATGGAAGGCAAGCCACGCAACAGCTTTGCTCACGGCTGGAGTCCTATCGCATCTCATTATATAGAGGTAACCCTGCAGCCAGGCGAAAGCCGCGACCTCATCTTCCTCCTGGGATATGTGGAGAACGAGCAGGATAAGAAATTCAGCGCCAAGAAGGTAATCAACAAGGAGAAGGCGCACGAGCTTATCGCCAAGTTTGATGCCACTGAAAAGGTGGATGCTGCCTTCGCAGAACTCAACAAGTACTGGGATAACCTGCTGAACATCTTCACCGTGAAGAGTGGCAACGACAAGTTAGACCGCATGGTGAACATCTGGAACCAGTATCAGTGTATGATTACCTTCTGCATGTCGCGTTCGGCAAGTTTCTTCGAGAGCGGCATCGGTCGAGGTATGGGCTTCCGCGATTCCAACCAGGACCTCGTAGGCTTCGTTCATCAGATTCCTACACGTGCCCGCCAGCGCATCATCGACATCGCCAGCACCCAGTTCCCTGACGGCGGTTGCTATCACCAGTACCAGCCACTCACCAAGCGCGGCAACAACGACATCGGTGGCGGTTTCAACGACGACCCATGCTGGCTCATCTTCGGTACCGTGGCGTATATCAAGGAGACGGGCGACTTCTCTATCCTAGCTGAACAGGTGCCTTTCGACAACCAGCCGGGCACAGAAGTAAGCCTCTTCGAACACCTCAAGATTTCGATGAACCATGTTATCAACAACCTGGGTCCACACAAGTTGCCGCTCATCGGAAGAGCCGACTGGAACGACTGTCTGAACCTGAACTGCTTCTCCTGGGACCCTAACGAGAGTTTCCAGACCACCGAAAACAAGGGCGAAGGAAGCAAGGCAGAGAGTCTGATGATAGCCGGACTGTTCGTTGTTACCGGCAAGGATTATGTGGCTCTGTGCAAGCAGCTTGCCAAGGAAGCAGTGGAAAGCAAGGAGGGCGAAATAGCCGGCCTTGCAGAGGAAGATTATTTGACAGAAGCCGAGCGTATGCAGCAGGCTGTTGATGAGATGAGCGAGGCTGTGAAGCAGCATGGATGGGACGGAGAATGGTTCCTCCGCGCTTACGATTTCTTCGGCAACAAGATAGGTAGTGACGAGAACGAAGAAGGCAAAATCTTCATCGAGAGTCAGGGTTGGTGTACGATGGCTGGTATCGGTCTGAAAGAAGGACTCTGCGATAAAGCACTGGATAGCAGCAAGAAACGATTGGAATGCGAGCACGGACTGGTGCTGAACAACCCAGCCTATACCACTTATCATGTAGAAATGGGTGAGATTTCTTCTTATCCTGAAGGCTACAAGGAGAACGCCGGCATCTTCTGCCACAACAATCCTTGGGTCATCATCGGAGAGACTGTAGCCGGACGAGGCAACGATGCATGGAACCATTATACCAAGATTCTGCCTAGCTACGTAGAGGAAAAATATCAGACACTTCACAAGGTAGAACCATACGTAAACTGCCAGATGGTAGCCGGTAAGGATGCAGCCAAACCGGGCGAAGGAAAGAACTCCTGGCTCACCGGTACAGCGGCATGGATGTGGTATACAGTATCAGAATTCATCCTCGGCATCAAGCCAGATTATGAAGGTTTGCTCATCGATCCTTGTCTCCCAAGCACCGCTAAGGAGTATGAGGTAACCCGCAAGTTCCGTGGTGGCGAATACCATATCACAGTAAAGAATCCTAGCGGAAACCAGAAGGGCGTGAAGCAGATTACAGTAGATGGCACTCCTATCTCAGGCACCATCATTCCTTGCGCTGAAGGCAAGCATGAAGTAGTGGTTGAGATGTAAAATCTGCCAGATTTCATCAAGTTACGATTTGAAAGTTCAATGTAACAAAACTCCTTTTCATACCCATGCGCCCTATTTTAGGGCGTATGGGTATCACAATAAACACTTGACCCCTTATTTCAGGGGGTCAAGTATATTATATATCTGATAATCTGATACTTAACTTTTAATATAAGCACATATTCAACAGTATCAAGAGTAAGATTCAAAGTCCCTATTATTGACTCAGTTCCTCAATAACTCAGTTCCTCAGTTTTTTCCTAAGGGGTATATATCACTTATGGATTAATATTGTTACAATTTGTTATATATTATATATTATTATATATATATATATTTATATATATATAATAAACTTCTAAATAAAGACAAAAGTGAAGGGTCAGAGAAAAACTGAGGAACTGAGTACTGAGGAACTGAGTCATTCTAGTAAAAAACATCATAACCCTTGTAAACACCTGATTTACTGCTTAACTATATACTTTAAGAGAACAAAGCTATGAGTTGCGACCCGTAAAGCTATGAGTTGCGACCCGTAAAACTATGAGTAAGGAAGTTTAACTACTTTCAATCTGAAAGCACATTCCAAACATTTCCTTATCACACCCCGAAATTTGGCAGTATCAGAGAAAAGTTGTATCTTTGCACCAAATTCTATCCATTCCACCCATTCCGTTCCCTTTTCTACATTTTTGGCAAAAATTGTTCCCCCATCCGTACCCTCATTCAAACTATTTTTTGTACTTTTGCAGCCGAAAAGGCATAAAGCAAACAAAAACTCAAAAAGAAAGGAAATAACAATGAAGAAAATATTATACTTTGTGGCAGCCCTCGCCGCCACTGCCACTATCACAACAACCAGCACCAGTTGCAAGTTTGCACCCGACCAGCATGACGGTGACACGGTAGCTGCCAGCGAGTTTTACCCGATAGATACCACAGCTGCCCATGCCAAGAAGATGGCAAAGATAGCTGCCATCAAGAACGGCAAAGACAGCGTAGGCATCTATTACGTGGGCAGCAATTCTACCAAAGACCTCATCGAGCTCGTATCCTACCCTTCACGCCGCGACACGATGATGTACAGCAAAACCCGACATATAAAGGTGAAGGGCAATGCCGACATCAACCATATAGTCCGTGTAGACTTCTACCTGCATAACGGCAAGGATTCGCTGGTGAAATATGTTGAGGAGGTGGTGCTTAAAACAAATCATTAAGCACCACTTCGTTTTGAGCAATGCCCGAATACATATTCCGCAGAAGACCATAACTGCTGATAAACGTCAGCTGTATCGACTTCCGGGTCTTCGTTTCCTCCATAAAGCGGACTATCTTGTTTCTTAGAATCTTCTCATAATCCTTGTTGATAGAAAACTCACCCTCCGAAAACTTCATTTCGCAAAGATTGATGGTATTGTCGCCACGCTCTATCACCATATCTATCTGGGCAGCCCGCTCTGCCGACCCAGCATCACTCTTGCTTCGCCATGAATACAATTGGGTGGCAACACCAGCTATTCCCAACCGCTGCTTCACCTGGTCAATATGATTCATCGCCAATATTTCGAAAGAAACTCCTGCCCAGGCATAGAAACGGGGCGTGCGCTGCAACTTGCTCCAATACAGAAGATTCCGGAATGAACTGTCTCGCAAAAAACGGAAATAAAACAAAGTGAAGAAATCTACCAACTGATAAAGAGACTTCCGGGTGGAACATCCGTAGTTGACATATTTTCTGATGAAACCGCAGGATTCCAGATTGTCGAGAATCGTGGTCAACGATTTGCCCGACTTCATCCCTGTGGCATCGGCTATTTCCGAGCGCATCATACCATAACCACGCTCGTTCAGGCATTCTACCACCTTGACGTATGCCTCAGAATCCTTAAACAGAGAGCGATAAAGAATCGAAAACTCATTGTACAACTGACCATTGGGATTGAACAGCAGGCGGTCTATATTCTGAGCCAAACTTAACCGTTCGTCCAAAAGGTTCAGATAATATGGGATTCCTCCCAATATCATATAAAGTTCAGCCAGTTCATATCTTGACAGCATCATCCCCTTAGTCTTCAGGAATGTTTCCGACTCCCCAAGAGAAAAAGGCTGCAGGAAAAGACGATGGGTAAGACGCCCATAGAGACCACCGTGGTTATTGATGAGTTTATCCATCATCCAGGAAGTGGCAGAGCCACAGACTATCAGAACAATGTCGCGACGTGCAGAGGCCCATCCATTCCAAAAATGCTCCAGGGCAGAGATAAAATTAGAGCCCGCAGTATCCATCCAAGGCAGTTCATCGAGAAAAATCACCTTACGTTCTATCCCGTTCAAAGAGTCGAGATAAGAGATAAGCATCTCGAAAGCATCGAGCCAATCATGAGGTACTGACGTTGCATTCTTATCGTAGCGTCGAAGCGTATAAAAGAAGTTTTTCAGCTGTTCCTGTGTATTTCCACCAGCCAATCCTGATGACTGAAACACCATTTCCTGCTCAAAGTATTCACGCACAAGAAATGTTTTGCCCACTCTGCGGCGTCCACATACAGCCACAAATTCCGACTGCCTTGACTCGTATATACGTGCCAAGGTATCCTGTTCACTCTTTCTGCCGATAATATTATTCTTCATCTTCTTTTCCTCCTTCTTTAGTATCTTACCGTCTGCAAAAATAATAAGAAAAAATTAATTATTGGCTAATTTAAGTATACTTTTTAGCCAATAACACCTATTTTTAAATATTATTGGCTAAAACAAATGGCATATTTAGCCAATAACCATAAAACAAGCACTAAAAAAGGCTAGCGCTTATCAGAAATGCTAGCCTTTTTCGTATTTCATCTAACCTGAATTTCAGATCACTAAATAGCCTATAAACCAAGCCTACAAACCATAAACTAAGCCATAATCGAAAAAAAATCCTCCAAAAGTGGTGAGTTTCTCAGATTTATTTGTACTTTTGCCATGTCATTCAGAGTTTTATTTGTTTTTAAAGGCAACACAAAGATAAGTGAAATTTCTGACATGGCTAAATCCTGAGCAACTTTGTTGCTCTGGTGCTTATAAAAAAATTAAATTATAGTGTTGCGGAATAAAAAAATAGAAATGAAAAAGATTATTCTTGCCATCTGCACAATGTTTGCTCTTAGTGCGAATGCAAAAACCGAACTTATCACCGTACAAGGCGATCACGGAAAGCTTGACGTAAAAATTCAGACTCCAGATGCCTCCACAAAATGTCCACTCCTCGTTCTATGTCATGGATTTGGCGGTAACAAGGAAGGCAAACTTTTTGACTGTATCGTGGACAGTGTCAATAAGAAAGGCATTGCCGTACTCCGTTTCGACTTTAACGGACACGGCAAGAGCGAAGGAAGATTTGAAGACATGACGGTACCTAACGAAATAGAGGACGCCAAGTCTATCTTGCGCTATGCATCCTCACTGCCTTGGGTGACAGGAATAGCCATGGGCGGGCATTCGCAGGGAGGCGTAGTGACAGCCATGACCAGCGGACAACTTGCAGCAAAACCGGAACCTGACATCAAGCCGATTTCAGCTGTAGTTCTTCTCGCTCCTGCAGCCGTTCTGCGTGACGATGCATTGAGAGGCAACACTTTTGGAAAAATATATGACCCTAAGAATCCTCCGGCAAAGATAGAAATGGGATACGGCAAGGCTTTAGGATGCGACTACATCCGAACGGCGGTAAACTTGCCAATTTACGAAACTGCCATGAACTATCAAGGTCCAGAATGTATACTACATGGTGATGCTGACCGAATTGTCCCATACACTTACGGCCAACGTTTCCATTATCTCAACAAACAGAGTGAATGGCACATGATGAAGGATGCCGACCATGGTTTCGGCAGTCAGGAAGAACAAGTGGCGCATCTTGTAAGCGACTTTCTTGTTAAATCATTTAAGCAAAAATAAGCATTTCTAAAATAAAAAGGCTAGCGTGCGATTGTGCATGCTAGCCCTTTTTAATATTTCATCAGAATTAATCACTAATAACTAATCACTAATCATAGAATCCCGGCTGCTTATACTCGATGCCTAGTTCATCATCAACTGTAGCAATCACACCCTGAATCTGGCCCATGGCAAACATACGGCCCAGGAGAGTGTAACCGGCATTGTGGCCGTGGTTGCTCTCATCGAATACGCCACCTGGCTCATCAGTAAAGGTCATACCATGGTCAACACGCATTGGCAATCTGCGACCCGAATTGCATTTGCCCTCCTGCTCAGCCTTCTCGAAGATGCGGCAAAGCTCGATAAGATGGCCACGACCACCGAGGTGAGAAGCCTCTGTGAAGTTGCCGTTAGGGAAGATGTAGCAAGAACGCAGGTGAACGAAGTGGGTACGGTCAGCAAACTGCTTAGCCATTGCCACACAGTCGTTGTGCTCGCCGGCAGAGAATGAACCTGCACAGAAAGTCAGACCATTGTGCTTGTTTGGTACTGCATCCAACATCCACTGAATATCCTCGGCACGGCCGATGATTCTTGGCAAACCAAATACAGGATAAGGAGGATCGTCTGGGTGAACACACATATTGATGTCGTACTCATCGCAGATAGGCATGATAGCCTCCAGCCAGTATTTCATGTTCTCCTGCAACTTCTTCTTGTCGATGCCATCATAAAGCTTCAACAGGTCGCGGAACTTCTGGACAGGAGCTGAATCGCCCTCGCTGAAGTTACCGGAAACGAAGCCCTGGGTCTTGATGATGATATTCTCTACCAGGGCATGGTCCTGCTCTGGTGTAGAAGTCTTCTTGATTTCATCAGCCTCAGCCACCAGGTCTCTGCCCCACTTGTGCTCCTTAGAGAACTCAGCCCAATCCTCACGGGCGCCTTCACGCTGCAGGATATAGATATCAAAGTAGGCAAACTCGCCCCAGTTCATATAGAGGTTGTTGGCTCCGTTAGGATTGTCGTGAGACAAATCGGTACGTGCCCAGTCCAAAACCGGCATGAAGTTGTAGCAGATACATTTGATGCCTTCCTCACCCAGGTTGCGGAGACTCTCCTTGTAAACCTCTATCTGATGATCACGGTCAGGACCACCATATTTCAGGGTTTCAACCACTGGCAAAGACTCAACTACGCTCCATTTCATACCGTAAGACTCGATGTACTCCTTGAGTTCATGAATCTTCTCGCGTGTCCAAACCTCGCCTAGAGGAACATCGTGCAATGCAGTAACGATACCCTCAACACCTATCTGTTTCAACTGTGCAAGAGTGATTTTATCTTTCTTGCCAAACCAGCGCCATGTTCTTTCCATATATATTATATAATGTATAAGTTTAAAAATGAATTATCTTGCAGAAACATACTTATGCAATGTCTCTCTTACAGCACCCTTGCCAGCAAAGAGTTCCTTCACCATGCCCTCAATCTGCTCGCCGAAGCCAGCCTCATAGAGATCGAGACCGAACACATCCTTGCGGGAATAGAGATTCTTGAGGCAAGAATAGTCCTGATCAGCCTTGCCAACCTCAAGAGGAGCCACGATAGTCTGGAGTTCTGCCAACAATGGGTCAGAAGATGGCTCGAATGGCTTCAGGTTATCATCCAATGCCTTGAGATAGCGGGCATAACCTGCCAATACCAGAGGAATCAACACAAGGTTGCTCTTATCGAGACCGCGGTCGATATACTTCTTGATAGTCTCACCGAAGCGGATAGAGAGCTTCTGGCTGGTATCGGTAGCGATACGCTGAGGAGCATCTGGCATGAATGGGTTAGGCAGACGCTTGTTGATAACGGTGCCGATAAACTCGTATGGATTCAATACACCTGGATCTGTTACCACTGGCATCGCCTCGATATAACCGATCTTCTGGATAAAGGCACGAAGGTCCTCATCAGCCATCTCGGCAGAAATCAAGGTATAGTCGAGCATGCAGCCATAGATTGACATCGCTGTATGGAGAGGGTTCAAGCAGGTGGTTACCTTCATGGTCTCTACCTCATCTACGGTCTTGCGGGTAGTATAGAGCGCACCGCCCAACTCCAATGGTGGACGACCGTTGGTATAAGTATCCTCGCAAACAAGATACTGCACCTCCTCAGCATTCACAAAAGGAGCGGTAAAAGTATGCTTCTCGGTGATAATCGTATTGTTATCCTCGAAGCCATCCTCGGCAAGCATAGCCTGTACCTTCTCGTGTGGACGAGGAGTAATCTTATCAATCATAGACCAAGGATAAGTAATCTTGCTGCTGTCGTTGATATAATCAAGGAAGCCAGCCTCAACAATACCATCCTGTGCCCAACGCTCAGCATAAGCCTTTACGCCAGCCTTTACATGGTCGCCATTGTGAGAACAGTTGTCGGTAGACTGCAGGGTAAGTGGCAACTTGCCTGCCTTGTATCTTTCATAAAGCAGAGCGGTGAGCTTACCCATGGCGAAGACTGCATCGAGACCACGAGCCAGGTCAGCATCATTGAAAGAATATCCCTTTTCGGTGATAGTGAAAGTTACCATCTGCAGACTTGGTGCCTGGAAGATCTGAACCAATCGGGCCCAGTCCTCACCAAACTGCTTATCCGCCTTGAGGCTTTCTGTGATAGAAGCGATGACCTTCTTCTCGATGGTACCGTTGCTCTGGAGGCTGACGAGAAGAGAAAGATTATTGTAAGGACGATAAGCCTTGTCGATGATTTCGTAGTCGAAGCTTTCAGCTACGATTACGCCACGATCGTACTTGCCCGTGTTGAGCGCATCGTTGAGGATGGCTGCCGGGAAAGCACGGAAGATGTTACCTGCGCCGAAGTGAACCCAAGTAGGCTCATCGTGAGTCTTCTTAGCTACGGCTGCGATGTCATACTGAGGAAGCTGATAACCTTTAGCTTCCCATTCTGCAGCTTGAAAGTTGTTAGAAAGAATGTCATTCAGTTTCATAACTTAATAATTATTGATGTTGTTTTATGTAAATTTTTGCCTTTTTATTAGCAATACAATGATTCATTATTCTGTTGAGTCGGGACAAAATTACGAATTTAATCTGAAATACCGCTCCTTTTTAGAGATTATTTTTGAATATTGAACAATTAGAAATACAAATTGAACAATAAGAAATGCTTCGGTAACAAAAAACTGCCTTTTCGCCCTTTCTTTCTTTTAACCATTAGTAGCCTATTTGTATACACATACTATGTAAACAAAAAGAGCGCACCGCTATTGGCACGCTCTTTTCTAAAACTCATTTCTCAAATATTCTTTATCGGTTGGCAGATTGCCACTGATAAGTATCAGTGCAATGGATATCAGCACTCTGGTCAGCAATCATCAACTTGAAGTCGCCTTCCTCCAATCTCCATTTGCCATTCCAACCTACAAAAGCCAAATCGTCTGCCTTTAATTCGAAGGTCACGGTTTTGGTCTCACCAGGCTGAAGTTCCACCTTGTCGAAGGCACGAAGACGACGACCATCAGGCACCATACTGGCGATGAGATCGCTACTGAACAGGAGGACACTCTCCTTGCCTGCCACCTTGCCCGTGTTCTTCACATCCACGCTCACCTTGATGATGTCGCCGTGGCGGAAATCAGACTGGGAAACCTTCAGGTTGCTATATTGATAAGAGGTGTAGCTCAAACCATATCCGAAGCCCCACTGCTGGGTAATCTTCGCATTGTAGTCGTAAGCACCTTCCATCGTACCCACCTCCTCACTCTTCTTGAAGTCGTAGTTGGCGAGCGAATTGATTTCCTTAGGATAGGTGTAAGGCATCTTGCCACTGAAGTTTGACTTGCCCGATACCAGGTTTGCCAAGGCATCGCCGCCCATGTTGCCAGGGATAAGGATGTCGATGATACCCTGTGCCAATGGTTCGATGTCAGCGATGAGACGAGGACGACCTTCATTCAGCACCAAGATGACAGGCTTGCCTGTCTGAGCCAAAGCCTTGACCAGATTGCGCTGGTTCTCTGAAAGCCAAAGGTCGGTCAGGTTGCCCGGAGTCTCTGTATAGGAGTTCTCGCCAATGCAAGCCACGATGACGTCGGCATCCTTCGCTGCAGCCACTGCGCCCTGAATCTGAGGTTCGTTCTCCTCCCAGTATTTTCCCTTTTCATTATAGGTAACACCCTGGTTCAAAATAACATTCTCCTTGCCATACTCATTACAGATTGCCTCATAGATGGTATTGTACTTGCCGGCAAACTCATCGGCACGATGTCCCTGCCAGGTATAGCTCCATCCACCATCCAGGCAGCGCATCTGATTGGCATTAGGACCCGTAAGGAGAATCTTCTTACCATGCTGCAAAGGAAGGATATTACCCTCGTTCTTCAGGAGCACCATACTCTCGGTAGCTCCCTCCAAGGCGAGCTTGGCAAACTCCTCACCACCAAACTTAGGATAATTCTTCAGTTTCTGGGTTGGGTTCTTGAAGAGGTCGAGACGGTACTTCATGCGAAGCACACGGCGACAGGCATCGTCGATGCGACTCATCGGAATCTTACCTTCCTTCACCAATTCTATAAGGTATCCACAAGCATCGCAAGAATAAGGTTCCATAATCATGTCGATACCGGCATTGATGGCAATGCGGAGCGCATCCTTCTTGTCCTTTGCCACCATCTCACGAGTATAGAGATTGTTGATGTCTGCCCAGTCGGTGATGAGCACACCATCCCATCCAGTCTCTTCCTTCAGCCATCCTGTCAGGATGTCCTTGTTGGCATGCATCGGCATACCATTGA
>NZ_CDRSSE010000017.1:0-58534 GCF_977051555.1 Segatella sp. | reverse complement strand
AGCTGTAAGGGATAACTATGCCCTATTGTGAACTAAACAGAGAAATCTATATCTAAGGAAACTAAAAAGTAAATATTATAAACGTTCTGTTACTGGTAGCTGTTAAGTCAAGATAAGATTTATGGAAATTAATAGATAGAAAAAGGGTGCGTCATGGACTTATGACACACCCCCTTCCTGTATTATGCCGTTAGGCGTTATAATGACTGTTACTCACCCCAATAATAGCCGCCTTCCATATCTGGTTTTTCATCGTCTGTGCCTCCTTGACCCATAGTCGAGGCTGCGAGGAGGGTGCAAGAGGTGATATTTACCACCTGCATTTTTGGCTTTATATATTCTTTCTTTTTCATATCCTTTTGATTTTAAAATCCTTTACTTAACCATGATTTTATAGGTCTTGCTGCCACGCTTCACGATATTCAGACCCTTCTGCAGACCATTGGTACGACGACCATTCACGTCATAGTATTCTGCGTTGGCATCGTTGCTGATAGCGTTGAGGTTGTCAATGGCAGTAGTGCCATCACCCTTTCCAATGCTCAGCATGGCTGCTCTTGCCTGATATTCATTGGCAGGATGGATGTATGCACGCATCGGTTTGATGCCCACGCCATTGCCATCAATCAAGTCAGAGACACGCCAGAACTTATCCTTACCAATGATGTAGTCGTTTTTGTCAAGACCCTGATTGTCATTGCCGCCAATCTTGGTGAATGAACCTACGAGGTTGACATCTGTGTTTGTTCCAGCTACTGGCTCTTTAACGAGGTCTGCATTTTGTGCAGAAATGTTGAGCTTCTGCACACCCTCATTCATCTTGAAGAGCACCGGAGTGCCGGCAGGGATTTTGCCCTCTTCGCAACTCTCAAGGGTGATGCAATCATTCATGATGTCAATACCAGTAAAACGATAGAACTTGCATCCTGTTTCTTGGCTCTGGTCAATGGCGAAAGGCAAGCAGAGCGTTCCCCAGGTGGAACCTTTAGGGATATCTCGGTTGTAAGATGCAGCCTTGGCAGCGAACGGCTCGTAAGCCACGAAATCCTTGCCGTCGTCAAGAACAAGATTCTCTGTAGCAAGAGTTTCTCCCGTTGCACCTATCTTCTCTTCACCATTCTTACCTACCAGCTTGGTGAAATAGCCAGTCTTGTAGTTGGCGTATTTGTGGTGGATCTTTCTTTCGTCATATTTATCTATAGCACCTTTGAGGTTTGTGCAACCTGAGAACATATTTTGACTATTATAAACCTCTTCCGTAACAAACTCATCGCTACCGTAGATGGTTATGAGAGTGGAGCAGTCACTGAACATATAGGACATGTCCTCCACCTTCGCAGTGTTGAAGTTAGAGAGGTCGAGTGAAGAGAGTTTGCTACAATTACAGAACATGTGTGTCATATTCGTCACATTCTCTGTATTGAACTTAGAGAGGTCGAGCGAAGAGAGTCCCCAACAACAACAGAACATGTAGGACATATCCGTCACATTCTCTGTATTGAACTTAGAGAGGTCGAGTGAAGAGAGTTTCCTACAATTATCGAACATGTATGACATATCCGTCACATTCTCTGTGTTAAGATTTCCCATGCCTTCTATCTGGGTCAGATTTTTGCAATTAGAGAACCAATCATAAAAGGTCGTTGGTCTTACATTCGCAAACGAAGAATGAAAGACCACCTTCTCGATTGAGCTGTTTTTTGCATTCCAGGCTGGAGAAGCGGATTTCTTATTCAAATCATAAGCTCCTTCCGGCTTAGGACCATAGCTGAACGTAAGAGTTTTCGTGGCATCATCAAACACGGCATTAGCACATGCAATAATCTCTTGTGTGGCATTCGCATCGCTAAAGCAGTTGTGGCATACATCGCACAGCCAATATTCTACAATACCATTTCTCTCCTCATAATGAGTAAGAGTGTGAGGCTTTAATTCATCATTCAAATATTCCTTCACAATTAAATGACAGATAGAGCATTCATATGTGGTATAGCCGTGCTCTGTGCAAGTAGCCTCAACGCTTTTGGCTTCGCCAAAGGCAGATGAGCCATCGGCTTTCAGGTGCGAACAGGTATTGAGTTTGAGTTTAAACTCGCCTACCTGCAATATGCTTCCACTATGAATAGCCGTGATTTCCCATTTAAAATATTGATAAGAGGTAGAACATTCGCAGGGGAAGTCGTACGAAGTATTGTTCTCATCCTTGAGCTTCGTGTCATTTTCTACCGCGTCGATAAGCACCCAAGCGCCATCTTTGCCTTCGTTGTTTCCATAGAGCTTCCATGACAACGGATTGCGACCTCCACATCCAAAATTAGCATTGTCGTTACCAGTTGTGATGGTGTAGCCCACAGGCACTCCTGCCTTGCTGGCTTCGAAGATGACGTAGGCTCCTTTGTTGCTGTCAAACGCGCAGCACCACTTAGTGTTATTGCCATCAACGAGATTAGGGTATTTCTCGTTATCGTACCCTTCAGGGTTACCCTTTAAGGCACTAAACGTTACAGACGTGTCGTAATCTGCCTGCGCCACCATACGTGTAGGCAGAAGCAACAACATGAACAACATCAATGGGAACAGGGCAAATCTACAGAACTTTGCCCCCCATAGTTCATACGGCCGACATGCGACCCATAGAATTGATTGGTAATTTTTTTCATAAATGAATACTATATTTGTTATTAATATTTATCTGCTTATTGCCGAAACTCACTTCAGGAAATACAAGAGGTTTAACGACATGATGTATATCGATGCCAGAAATAAATAGATATAAAACTGTTCCTGCTTGAAGAAATCGGAAAAGCTGAAGCGAGCCTTCCAATGATCCTCAAGATACATCCTGTACTCATGTATCATGACATATCCGAAGATAACACCTAACATGAGTGCCGCCACCCCGATGATAATCAGGGCGAGTTCTATCCTTGGTATGGTTTCTAATATTTCTTTCATGGCGCAAATATAGTGTTTTTTTCGGAAAAAGGGGTTCACTTTTTACACTTAGGTGTCTCCTTCGTGGGGGAAGGAGACACCTATTTAACTTATTTTTTCATTTCGCGATGCGTTTTTCTGGGTATTTTGCGAAAAAAAAGTTAGTCTTGCTTTTTATCCTCTGGGGTTACTTTTTCAGCCATTTTCTCCCACCACTCGGTAGGAGTACAGCCTTCCTTTAACTTGAAAATGCGGTACAGATAGGTGCGGGCAGAGAAACCTCACTCGGCTGGAATGATGTCAGCCATCGAGAAATATCGGGACCGCTCCCTCTTGGAAATATCCAACGAATGCGACAGGGTAATCATATTCAAGATGGTATCCCCTGCCGGCGCACCAGTCTTCCTACTATTCTCTCTTCAAACGTCACAGTTGTAAAGTTTCTTTATTCTGAAGTTTCACAAGTTCACGACTCTAATAATTCATTCCGAAGTACCAGAGAGGGATGATGATTCCATGCCCCGTCTCTATATCGTCTTTTACGATACGTCCGTTTTTTACATCCTCTATCTGCTTTTTACCTTTCTTCCTTCCGCCAATCTCAAAGGTATAATCACCAATGGTAAAGTCGGAAACCCTGGAGGAAGTAACATTCTGTTTTTCTCTCATCTGATTGTAGAAGAAAGTTTCCCTTATGTTTCCAATGTTGGGATTAGAGGTGAGTACTGACATCAGACTTGGGTTATCAACATAAACTTTTTCCACCTTCCCCAGATTGCGCATACCCGAAGTATCATCTCTGAGCAGTCCTATCATTCCTGCACGCTCCAGATAGACGAGATAATCAGGCACGTTGTTCTTGCTTACCCCGATTTCTGTGGCGAGGTTCTCTACGCTTGGCTTGTAGGGAGCCAACCCGGAAAGAATAACGAGCATACGCTTCAGCTTGCGTGCTGTTGAAGCTTTCATATCAGCATATTGCGGAATGTCAACTTCTACCGTCTGGTCTATCACCTGCAGCATTCTTTGCGTAAAATCTCCCTCTATGGCAAATGGGTAATAGCCATGGTCGAGGTACGCTCTGAAAACAGGCAATGGATGGTCCAGCCCCGGAATCTCTACCTGGTGATTAAGTATTTCGTCGAGACTGAAAACTCTGGTCTTGATGCCTTCAAAAAGTTGCAGGTATTCCCTGAACGACATGCCTTGCATCATATACATCAGCGCCCGACGACTCAGATCAGCTTCGCCCTTCTTGATATCCAAGACCGATGAACCGGTAAAGATAAGGTTCAGGGATGGGTGCATGTCGTAAATTTGCTTCAGTTCTCTGCTCCAACCGGCATACTTGTGAATTTCATCTATATAAAGATGTGTTCCACCCTCCTTGATAAACTCGTCAGCAAAATCAATCAAGGAATGATTTGAAAAATAGATATTGTCGGCAGACACATACAGGTGATGGCCTTCCTTAGACAGCTTGATGCGCTGAAGTATCATGGTGGATTTTCCAACACCTCGCGGACCAACGATACCAACTAATCGTCCATTCCAGTTGATTTCATCATATTTATATCTGATGAAATCAAGCGGAGTACGTTTCAATAACTCCGCCATGTATTCATAAAGTTTATTGTCTATCATATCTTGCTCTTTTAGATGAATATCGTTTAAAACTGCAGCAAAGATACAAATAATCCCTCAATGAGGGATGAATTCTTTCGAAAAGTTCCCTCAATAAGGGATGAATTTAATCATTTTTATCCCTCATTGAGGGATTTTTACACATTGTTATTACCAAATGAGTTCGTGCCAAACTTGGCAAAAAACGCAAGTTTGGCACGAACTCAACTTATAGTTTCAGGAGTTTGGCAAACTCCCAGACTACGATGCCGGCTGTTACGCTGACATTCAGAGAATGCTTGGTACCGAACTGAGGAATCTCCAGACAGCCATTGCTCATATCCACGATGTTCTGCTTGACTCCCTTCACCTCGTTACCGAAAATCACGGCGTAGCCTTTGGAGAGGGAAGGGTGAGCCTCAGGCAGGTTCTGGAGCTTGGTGGAGCCTTCTACCTGCTCGATGCTATATACAAAGTAGCCTTTCTGCTTCAACTTCTCTACCGCCTCTTCGGTAGTCTTGAAGTATTCCCAATCCACGCTGTCTTCGCCACCCAATGCCGTCTTATGAATCTCGACATTGGGAGGGGTGGCGGTGATTCCGCAGAGATACACCGCCTCTACACGGAAGGCATCGCAGGAACGGAAAACACTTCCTACATTATATAATGAACGCACATCATCCAGGACCACTATCAGGGGCAGCTTCTCGGCTTCCTTGAATTCCTCCAGGGTGAGGCGATTCATCTCTATCGTTCTTAATTTGCGCATTATAATATACCTTTTATATATAATCAGAGGCGGTTAAGCCTCTGCCTCCTTGGTCTTGTAGGCAAGGGCATACATGCGAATCTGCTTGATCATCGCCAGAAGACCATTGCTGCGGGTTGGACTCAAATGGTCTTTCAGACCAATTTTCTCTACGAAATAGAGGTCGGCATCCATAATCTCGGTTGGGGTATGACCGCTCAACACACGGATGAGGAGGGCGATGATACCCTTTACGATGAGCGCATCGCTATCGGCAGTGAATACGAGCTTACCATCTACGTAATCGCATTGCAACCATACGCGGCTCTGACAGCCGTCGATAAGGTTCTGCTCGTTCTTGTATTTCTCATCGAGAGGAGCCAACTCGTTGCCCAAGTCAATGAGCATCTGATACTTATCCATCCAGTCGGTGAAATCCTGGAACTCCTCTACTACTTCATCCTGCAATTCATTAATTGTTGCCATTATTTTATTTCTTTAATTTCGTTTACTGTAATCAACTTATAGAGCTTGTCGTTAGGGCGTACCTTATCTGGTACAGGGATGGAAACTCTCCAGCCCTGCTGCGCTGTTTCTACCGGTTTCAGGTCGTAGCGGATTTCATCGGCATTGAGATACATTACGCCGGTGGTGTTACCCGTAATCAGCAGTTTCTCGCCCTTGTCGAAGGTAGATGCCTCTACGGCAACCTCTGCCACACCCAACTTAGAGAAATATTTCATCACCTTGCCCACGAGCACCTTCTTCTCGGTAGCTACGGAACCGTAATGCTTGTTCCATTCACCGAGAGTCTGGCCCTGGTAATAACCATCCCAGAAACCACGGTTGAAGACGGTGGCGAGTTTCTCATCCCACTCATCCTTCTTCTCCTCGGTAAAGGTTCCGTCGAGCACGGCAGCTATCGCCTCCTTATAACATTTCACTACGGTATATACGTATTCAGGACCACGGGCACGGCCTTCAATCTTGAAGACGCGCACACCGGCATCCATCATGCGGTCGATGAAGCGGATGGTCTTCAGATCCTTCGGACTCATCACATACTTGTTGTCGATTTCAAGCTGGTTGCCAGTTTCGTTATCTGTAACAGTATAGCTGCGGCGGCAGATCTGAACGCACTCGCCACGATTGGCAGAGCGGTTGGCATTGGCAAGGCTCATGTAGCACTTGCCCGATACAGCCATGCACAGAGCACCATGACAGAACATTTCGATGCGGATCTGCTTGCCCATAGGTCCGCAGATATTCTGCTGCTCTATCTGCTCATGGATGTGCTTCACCTGGTCCATGTTCAATTCACGTGCCAATACGGAAACATCAGCAAAGCGTGCATAAAACTTCAAAGCCTCTGTGTTTGAGATATTTAACTGTGTGGATAAGTGAACCTCCTCGCCCACTTCATTGCAATAGCTCATTACAGCCACATCGCTGGCGATGACAGCAGAGATGCCTGCCTCCTTGGCAGCATCGATGATTTCCTTCATCGTTGGGATGTCGTTATCGTAGATGACTGTATTGACGGTGAGATAGGTCTTGATACCATGCTCATTGCAGGTGGCAGCAATCTCACGCAAATCATCGATGGTAAAATGGTTGGCTGAATGGGAACGCATGTTCAACTTGCCGATACCAAAGTATACGGAATCGGCGCCAGCCTGTATGGCAGCAGCCAGTGACTCGCGTGAGCCCACTGGTGCCATCACTTCAAATTCGTTTATCTTTGTATTCATGAATGCAATTATCTTTTTTCGGGTACAAAGTTACACCAAAATGAAGACAAAACACAGAAAAATGGAGAAAAAATGACAGAAATTCGATTATATTGACAAATCAATCATGATTATTTGTCTATATTTGCCTAAAAATAAGAATAAATCCTTAGGATATTCTTCTTTTTATATGAATCCTATCCAGTCTTACGGCTGGTATTATTAATCAAAGTGAAAGCAGATGAAGAATGTTTTTACCTCAGGAATGATTCTGTTCCTGGCAATGACCACAATGGTTAGTTGCACACAAGAAAACGTGATGCTTGAAACAACACCACAAGTCAAGAACCAAGAAGTAAGATTCTGCTTCTTCGAAAGCTCCATTGTGCCTATCGGTCAGGATGAAGAGAGCAATCTTGCCAGAACGAGAGCCAACGGGAGCGAGAAATCGCTCAAGGATGCAAAACTCTACACAGATCTGCAAGTATGTCTCATTCCGAAAGGAGATGAAACTACTGCCGGCTATACCGTAAGACAGGAAAACTGGGATGACAAATTCGGAAACGTCAGCCTGCAGGTGCCGGCAGGAGAATACACGCTCGTTGCCGTAGCAGCAAAAACTGATTTGCAGCAGGAAGAACGAATCGAAGTAAAATCAAGGTATGAAATGACCTTTGCCAACAATATCGTACGCGATATGGCGTATACCCTGCAGAATATCAAGGTGGAAACGGGCAGCAAAGCCGTAACACAGAATGTTTCGCTGAAACGTGCCGTCAGCTGTTTCAGACTGGAAGCTACCGACCCGATGCCTCTTACTACCAATACGCAGGATATCACAATAAGCGGAAGCTGCGGTACGGTATTCAATCCTTCTACCGGATTCTGCAAAGAAAAGGCTACCATCACCCGAAGTTGGACTTTCGACCCCAAAAAATACCAGAAACCATACATCTTCTTCACACTCTACACCCTTCTGACCGGCAATGATGTAACCGACATTCATATAACAACTGCCGGAAAGGACAAGGAAGGAAAAGCAGTAAAGACCGTCAGCTTTGACAACGTACACCTGGTCATCGGAAAGAAGACTACCTATACCGGTCCGCTCTACACCTACCCTGCCAACAATATGTCGTTCACAGTCAACCAGCCGGAGATTCCAGCATCAGGCTATGACAAGAAATTTTAATAACCCATGGCGTTTTAAGAAAGATTAATGCCACAGATTAAAATCTTTTTTGTATTTTTGCGGCATGGAAAGAAAGAACATTATAACCATAGGACTCGCTCTGCTTGTATTCGCCGGTTGCGGATACAGACTGCAGCGAGCCGGTATCCCAGAGACAGGTGGAGGCGAGGATTATCTTCCGGAGCATATCCACCTGATCAGTACTACGCCCGTCAAGGACCAGGACTACAGCGAACTCTGCTGGGCATACGGCATGCTTGCCACCATCGAAAGCGAGCACATCATGAAGGGGGATTCCGTGAATCTCTCCATCGCCTACATAGCCCGCATGATGCTGGAAGAACAGGCACTGGAATATTACTTTGCACAGGGAAAGAAGAACATCAGCCTGCGCGGTACTGCCCCGATGCTGATACATTATATAGATAAGTATGGTGCACAACCTTACGACAGCTATGAAGATCCGAAGCACGTGAACTACAAGGTGCTCTGCCGCAAGGTGCAAAAACTGTGCGATGGCGCCATCTCGCAGAAAGCGGGCATCAGCCAGCTCAAGGAGGAACTGAACGACCTGTTTGACGCAGAAATAGGCTACATGCCTGCCAAGGCCGTACACATGCTGGGTGCCGAATATACCCCTCAAGAGTTTGCCCACAGCGTATGCTATCCCGAGGAGTATGTATCGCTCACCAGTTTCTCGCATCATCCTTACAGAGAATACTTTGCGCTCGAGATTCCCGATAACCGGATGCACGATGCCTATCTGAACCTTCCACTCGACGAGCTGATGCTCCACATCAGGAAGGCGGTAGAAAAAGGACATCCGGTATGCTGGGAAGGTGACATCAGCGAACCTGGCTTCAAGGAACCAAGGAAGAACTGTGTAGACATACAGCCGATGGAACGCCCCGTGACCCAGGCATCGCGACAGAAGGAGTTTGAACAGCTTCGCACCACTGATGATCATGTGATGGAAATCATAGGTACCTTCATGAAAGGCAAGCAGAGATTCTACGTCTGCCGCAATTCATGGGGTAAGAACTGGGGCAACAAGGGACTCATCTACCTATCGGAAGACTATCTGCGCCTCAAGACCATCGCCGTATCCATGAGCGAAGAGGCATATCTGTACGACCGGTCAGTGCGATTAGTCGTACCTTACTCATCTCCCAAAGACAGCATAAACCTCCTCTCTATATATAATAAGGTATAAGCTTAACTATAATCAGGAATAAGCTCCCAAACAGGCTTCAGACATAAGAAATGTGTTAAAATGGTTGACATACATCAAATAGCTGTTAAATAGCACGTGTGTGCGCACACACATAGTTGATTTATATCAAAAAAGAGGCTTTTTTATGTGATTTTCTCTTAAAACATTTGGTGGGTTCGGAAAATCGTCGTACCTTTGCATCGTCAATAAGACAAAAAGGTTATTAGGTTTTTAGGTTAAGATTGTTAGTTGTTTTAGGTTATTAGTTAGTTTAAAGGTAAATTTAAGATTGTTTATTCAGAGAAACGGTATTAGTTAAGGTAAAGAAAAGATTGTTTATTCAAGGACGACAAAAAGTTTAGGTTATTAGGTTTTTAGGTTTAAGATTGTTAGTTGTTTTTTTATTAGGTTTTAGTTTAAAGGTAAATTTAAAGATTGTTTATTCAAGGACAACAGGATAATTCAACAGGTGAGTTGAAGGTAAAAAGATCAAATGTATGGGATAACCAAAGATGACGCCTGAGCAGAATTGCTGCTTCGGGCTCCGTAATGGAAAGGGTAACAAAAAGCCCTTGAGTTATGAGAAATTTGGGAATATCGTATTAGAAGAGCGCAATTTCGAAATCATTCGAAGTTGCGCTCTTTATTTTGTCCCCTAGGTAAAGGAGCTAGGACATATGTATTACTACATAAAAACTTTGTCAAAGACTATAGCCATAACCCTTAAAGTTCTTAACTCATTTACTCCTAGACTGGAGAAAGTTCAGTTTGAGAAAAAATAACCGCCAAATTATTTTGTTTTACCAACGAAAAGTCGTAATTTTGCAGAAGATATATAAAGATTGGAAATTATGGCAAGACATCCTCTTTGGAACGAAGAATACTGGCTCCTGCTGTTGCAGCTGTACCAGAAGAAGCCCATGGGCGTGAAACCTCTCTATTCGAAAGGGATGGTCGACTTGAGCCTGGAACTGCATATTCCACCTGAGTTTCTGCACGAACAGATGTTCAAACTCAGAATGGTGACTCCGAGAATCAAGCGACTATGGGAGAAGTATGCCGATAAGCCACAGAAACTGAAGCGCGATATACAGCGCATCAGGCAGATGAACGGCTGCGGAAACGCCATACAGTTCTTCGAGGGAGTGGAAGTGAAGGAAACATTCGAGAAAAACTGGGAACCACTGGAAAGTGAACCATCGCTCACCCCCGTGAAACTCATCATCATCCTCAATCTCTACTTCCAGCTCACACCAATCACCATGGTGCCGGAAACACCGGAAATCATCGACCTGGGAAAACTCATCAGGACATCGCCGAAAGTCATTGCCGAGGCGATGGGCGTATTCATGTACTGCGACCCCTATCTCAACCGCGAAGATGTGCTGATACACCCGCTGCTAGAAGCATGCAGCGACATCTGGCACCAATACGGAAACGGAAATCCAGACAAGCTTTACCAGCTTGCCAACGAACTAAAAGAATACTTTAAGTAATTATGGCTCAAAAACTCATACAGACACAGGCACAGAAGTTACAGCAACTTCAAAGACTTTCAGCCCAGCAAATGCTGCAGGTGAAACTGTTGGAAATGCCGCTCACGGAACTGGAAGACAGTATCAATGCAGAACTGGACGACAATCCCGCTCTGGAAAGCGAGAACCCAGACGATATGCTCAACGAGGATGTCGCCAATGATGATTTGCCCGCAGATGATGAGTACGACAACAGCAGCGATGAGGATGCCTACGAGGCTGAATCTGAAAAAGAAGAAAGAAAAGACGAACTGGACCAGGCACTGGAAAGCATCGGAAAAGACGACCAGATGCCTGACTACAATACAGACAGATACAACAACCAGGACAGCGCTGACTACGAAGAAATGGTTTACGGCGACACCACCTCTTTCTATGACAAGCTGAAGGAACAGATGGACATGCAGCCGCTCAGCGACAAGGAGAAGGAAGTAATGGAATATCTCATAGGTTCACTGGATGACGACGGACTGCTCCGCAAGGACCTGGACAGCATCTGCGATGAACTCGCTATCTATCACAACATCGATGTTACGGAAAAAGACATCGAGCACGTGCTCCACATCCTACAGACCTTCGACCCAGCCGGTGTAGGAGGAAGAAGTCTGCAGGAATGCCTCCTGCTGCAGGTTAAGCGACTGCCGAGAGGTGTGCTCCGCAAGACAATGGAAGAGGTGTTTACCGACTATTTTGACGAGTTTACCAAGAAACATTGGAACAAGATCAAGGCAGGACTGGAACTGAACGATACACAGGTAGAAACCCTGCAGGAAGAAATCAGGAAGCTGAACCCGAAACCGGGCGCATCGATGGGCGAAACAGAGGGAAGAAACATGCAGCAGATTACCCCCGACTTCATCATCGACACCAATGACGACGGAACGATTACATTCTCGCTGAACCGAGGCAACATTCCGCAACTGACGGTTTCGCCATCATTCACCGACATGATTGACACCTACAGGAAGCATAAGGACAAGATGAGCCGGAGCGACAAGGAAGCCCTGCTCTACGCCAAGGAAAAGGTGGACAAGGCACAGGGATTCATCGAAGCCATCAAGCAGAGAAGACATACCCTCATCGTCACCATGAAGGCTATTATCGACATACAGCGGCAGTTCTTCCTGGATGGAGACGAGGCTGACCTGAAACCGATGATTCTGAAGGATGTGGCAGACCGCACAGGACTGGACATAAGTACCATCTCAAGAGTGAGCAACGTGAAGTATGCCCAGACTAAATGGGGCACCTTCCCGCTGAAGTTCTTCTTCACAGACAGCTACACTACTGAAGACGGCGAAGAGATGTCTACCCGCAAAATCAAGATTGCCCTGCACGACATCATCGAGAAAGAAGACAAGAAAAAGCCGATCAGCGATGATGCACTCGCCAAACTGCTGAAGGAGAAGGGATTCCCTATCGCACGACGTACGGTGGCAAAATATAGGGAGCAACTGGGCATACCGGTGGCACGACTCAGAAAATAAGATAGTGGTATGAGTCAGGAAGAAACCGGGGCCCACCACAAAATATTTGAGAGATAAAAAGAATATATACGTTATTAGTGTTATGAAAGAGAAGAATATCATATTGACAGCACGCATCATGAGCATGATCTTCACGCCCTTCTATCTGCCGATGGTTGGACTGATTGCTCTGTTCATCTTCAGTTATATGTCGCTGTTACCGATAGGATATAAACTGGTGATGCTGGGCATGGTCTACCTCCTGACCGTCGTAGCTCCATCGCTACTTATCCACCTCTACCGCATGGTTCAAGGCTGGACCTCGCGTGAGCTGGGCAAGAAGGAGCGTCGTATTGTGCCTTACATCCTCTCTATCGTATGTTACTTCGGCTGTTTCTTCTGGATGGAATACCGCAATACACCCCGCGTCATCAGTATCATCGTAGTGGTAGCGCTGGCGATACAGATGATTTGCGCCTTCATCAATGTATGGTGGAAGATCAGCACCCATACGGCAGCCATCGGAGGTGTGGCAGGAGCTCTGGTGTCTTATTCTGTAGCCTTCAATTTCAATCCGCTGTGGTGGCTCTGCCTTGTGCTGATGATGGCAGGCGCAGTAGGAAGTGCCCGCATGATACTCCGACAACATACGCTGTCACAGGTAGTTGCAGGATTTCTGATAGGCACCGCCTGTGCTATATTGGTAATATAAAGTTTATAATAAAATATAAGAAGAAATGAAACCATTAGTAAGCATTATTATGGGCAGTACAAGCGATCTGCCTGTTATGGAAAAAGCATGTAAGTGGTTGAACGACAACCAGATTCCTTTCGAGGTTAATGCCCTCTCTGCTCACCGCACTCCAGATGCAGTAGAGTCATTCGCCAAGGGAGCCAAGGAGCGTGGCGTGAAGGTTATCATCGCCGCTGCCGGTATGGCTGCCGCCCTTCCTGGTGTTATCGCAGCATCTACTCCTCTGCCAGTAATCGGCGTGCCTATCAAAGGTATGCTCGATGGTCTTGATGCCATGCTCAGCATCATCCAGATGCCTCCTGGCATTCCTGTAGCTACTGTTGGTGTGAATGCGGCTCAGAACGCTGCCATCCTCGCTGCTGAAATGATTGCCCTTGCCGACGAGGAAGTGGCTCAGAAGGTAGAGGCTTGGAAGGCGGGGCTCGGTGCCAAGATCGAGAAGGCCAACAAGGACCTGGCTGAGGTGAAATACGACTTCAAGTGTAATTAATCTAATATGTGATATGCCCCATTCTTTTGGGGCATATCTTATCTTATATATTATGGTAGATTTATTCAATTATACCCGCCGTGCCTCTTCTGTGGCACATATCGGAGCCATCGATCTGGGTGGCGATAATCCTATCCGCATCCAGTCGATGACCACCACCAACACCAATGATACCGAGGCTTGCGTTCAACAGGCTGAGGAGATTATCAAGGCTGGTGGCGAGCTGGTGCGCTTCACCACTCAGGGTTCCCGCGAGGCAGAGAACATGAAAAACATCAATGCCGGCATCCGTGCCGACGGCTATCAGACTCCGCTCGTAGCCGATGTTCACTTCAATCCTAACGTTGCCGACGTGGCTGCTCTCTATTGTGAGAAAGTGCGCGTCAATCCTGGCAACTACGTGGATCCTGCCCGCAAGTTCATCAAGCAGGAATATACCGACGAGGAGTATGCCCATGAACTTCAGAAGATTGAGGATCGCTTCGTACCTTTCCTCAACATCTGCAAGGAGCATCATACTGCCATCCGCATCGGTGTGAATCATGGTTCACTCTCCGACCGCATCCGTAACCGCTACGGCGATACGCCAGAGGGCATCGTAGAGAGCTGTCTCGAGTTCCTGCGCATCTGCAAGAAGGAGAATTTCCACGATGTGGTTATCAGCATCAAGTCATCCAATACCGTTGTGATGGTTCGCTCCATGCGCCTCCTGGTAGAAGAAATGGAGAAGGAAGGCATGAACTACCCACTCCACCTCGGCGTAACCGAAGCCGGCGAAGGCGAAGATGGCAGAATCAAGAGTGCCGTAGGTATCGGTGCCCTCCTGGCTGATGGCATCGGCGATACCGTTCGTGTAAGCCTGAGCGAGGAACCGGCTGCAGAGATTCCTGTGGCACGCCATCTGGTAGATTACATCGGCAAAAAGAAGGAACATCTGATGATTCCTGCCGCAGCTTGTCCTTCATTCGACTGGCTGCGCCCTACCCGCCGCGAAACCGTGGCTGTAGGCAATATCGGCGGCAGCAACGTTCCGGTGGTTATCAGCAACCGAATCAACGGTGAGAGCACCGCTTGTGAGAACAAGGATGCTACTCCAGACTATATCTACATCGGCGGCAAGATGCCTAAGCAGTTTGTGGCTGGTCAGAGCTACATCGTAGATTACAACGTTTACGAGACGCTGAACAGCAAGCCAGAGACGACTGGTGCCAAACTCTACCCTATCTTCCCTACCATGGCGATGCCGCTCATCGCCAGCATCAAGGCAGACGTGAAGTTCCTCACCCTGCAGTTTGGTACACCTGCCGAGGAATATCTCGCCTGTCTGAAGGCTCATCCTGAGGTGGTGGTTATCTGCGTAAGCAATCATCAGAACCGCCTGGGCGACCAGCGTGCATTGGTTCACGAGATGATGAATGCCGGCTTGAAGAACCCTGTGGTTTTCGCCGAGATGTACCAGCACAGCAAGGAGGAGAAGAGCGACTTCCAGTTGGAGGCTGCTGCTGATATGGGAGCCCTGATGATTGATGGTCTGACCGATGGTATCTGGCTGATGAACAATGGAGACATCCCTGCCCAGACAATAGATGAAACCGCTTTCGGAATACTTCAGGCAGCCCGTCTGCGCACCAGCAAGACCGAGTATATCAGTTGTCCGGGATGCGGCAGAACCCTCTACGATCTTCGTGAAACCATCGCCAAGATCAAGGAGGCAACCAAGCATCTCAAGGGTCTGAAGATAGGTATCATGGGCTGTATCGTGAATGGTCCAGGCGAAATGGCGGATGCCGATTACGGCTACGTAGGTGCCGGTCCTAACCGAGTAAGCCTCTACCGCAAACAGGTTTGCGTAGAAAAGAATATTCCGCAGGAGGTGGCAGTAGAGCATCTACTCGCCCTCATCGACTCGGACAAGCAATAATTATTTAGGCACGGATTACACAGATTACACGACTCTTTATTAGAGATTATGATATGGTTTATTAGCAGTTGCGCCATAAATCCGTGTAATCCGCGTAATCCGTGCCTAATTTATACCCGCCCCTAATCACTCCCCATTCCTAATCCATAGTGCCTTCAAAAGTTCAGGAATGAATGTTATCTTTAAGTTAATCTCCACCTCTTTATATGGCTCTTTCACAAAAAAAATGTATCTTTGCAACTGTAATCATCAAAAACTGAAAAGATTATGGCAAATACTAAACTGCTCCTGGTAGAGGATGATGAAAACCTCGCCTATATGGAGAAAAGTTGCTTCGAAGATATCATCGGAGGATATGAGGTGAAAACCGCCGTAAACGGCAAGGAAGGACTGAAGGTGTGGCAAGACTTTCAGCCCGATGTTATCGTATCTGATATCGACATGCCCATCATGGACGGAATAGAAATGGTGAAGAAAATACGCGAGGTTGACGGAAAAACCATAATTCTGTTTACCACCGGACTCACCTCGCCGAAAGACCTGAAGGCAGGTTATGCCGCCGGGGCCAACAACTATGTGAAGAAGCCGTTTATTCCGGAAGAACTTGATGCTCATATACATAGCCTGCTCCAACTGAAAGCCGGAGCTCGCAGCGAAAATGCCAGCAACCAGATAAAACTGGGTAAATACATTCTGGATGCCGACCATGCCACTCTGAAAGATACGCTGGATGGTAAACAGAAAATGCTCACCGCACGAGAGGCAAAGATTCTGGAACTGCTGGCAGTAAACAAGAACGAGGTGGTGCGCCGCGAAGCTGTATTGAGCCGGTTCTGGGGAGTGGAAGACAAAGACTATTTTGCTTCCAGAAGTCTGGATGTATTCATCAAGAAAATCCGTACGGCGCTGGAAGACGAACCGGGCGTAGAACTGAAGACCATCAGAGGTGTGGGATTCAAGCTCATCGCAGAATAGGCGCTTCTTAAGCTTCAGAAAACCAGTAAAACGAATCTTCTCTATACGGAATGATAGAAAAGAAAACAGATTATTAAAGACAAACATTTATGTTAAAAGCGATACTATACTTCTTTCTCTTGATAGCTGAATTCTTTATCACTATCCTGATAAGCGGTTTCTGCTTTGGCCTGTATTATGCCTATCTAGGTGGCGACCACATACCAGGCAGCAGCAAGGGAGATATGTCCACAACAGAAGCGTTTCCTTTCATCATAGGTTTCTCTCTGCTAGCTACACTCATCATCTGGTTTACCTTTCATAAAGGCAAGTTTTCGAGTTTTACGCTAGGCAAGGTGAAATCAGAGAACAAATGGCAACTCATGCTATACGGTTCTATGCCGATGCTGGGCTTCACCCTCGCCTATTATGCCCTGATGAGCTACTTAGGCATTCATTTTATACCTAAAGAAATGAGCCAGTTCGGCTTTTTCCAGTTTCTCCCACTGATGCTGGTAGGCACGTTTATCTCAGCCTACGTTTTCTATGGTGCCATTCTGGAAGAACTTCTGAAAAGCGGAAAGAAGAAATGGGTCGTTCTGCTTGTATACTTGCTCATGATTATGCCAACTACGCTGACAGCAGGTTCGGGCGAGGAAATGACACTCTGGATATTTTTCGTCCTGGCAGCCCTCCCATGCACCTTATACGGTTTCTGGCTTTACTGCAAAACTCGAAGTTCCATCGTTATATTCGCAGTTTATCTCATATCCAATATGGTGCCGTTCAACCTGGGCAGCAACTGGGTTACCATCTTGCTGTGCATCCTGGGACTGGGCGTGATGGGCTATGGATTCTATCTTATTAAGAGTAAGATAGAACCATTGCTGATAGAAGAGGAAGAAAAAGAATACTAAAACACCCGATTATGAAGGCAAACAGAACCAAAATGCTCGGTACGATGGCGCTGGTAGCCGTACTGTGCATGCAACTTTTCTGGATATACAACTCATTCCAGATGAGCGTTCACCAGATGGGCTACGACGATCCCTGGAGTCTGGCAGCCGATGTAAGGGCGCATGCCTTTTTCTCGGCACTCTACCAGAGTCGCATCACCCTGTTCACTTCCCTACTCACCATGGTGGTCATTATTCTGAGCCTTATCGACCAAATCAACTATATCGATGAGCAGGAAAGGGTTCGCCTGCTGCGCGAAGATTTCTCCTATGCAATGGTTCACGACATGAAGTCACCGCTCACCTCCATCATCATGGGAACCAAATATCTGCACAGCGGCGTACTGGAGAAGAAGCCGGAAATGAAGGAGAAATACTTCTGTATCGTAGAAGACGAGGCACAGCATCTGCTGGCTCTCATCAACCGTCTGCTTACCATCTCGAAACTGGAGCATGGTAAACTGAGCATTCAGAAAGCTGAAATAGATCTGGAAGAGATGATAGAGGATGTGGTGGATAAATACAAGGCGAAATCGGCGAAACCAATTCATATCACTACACAATTCGGAGCTACTTCGGCATTGGCTGATGAGGAATATCTGAAGGAGGCTATCAGCAATATGGCAGATAATGCCACTAAATACTCGAAGGAAGAAATCAACATTCAGATTTCCACCTCCGAGGATGACAGAAATGTATACGTCAAGGTATATGATGAAGGTATCGGCATAGCCAGAAGTGAGATGAAAACAATCTTCAACCGCTTTGAGCGTGCTGCTGAGCACGAAAGAGACGCCCGGAAGACTCGTGGCGGCTTTGGTATCGGTCTGAACTACGTGCTGCAGGTAATCAATGCCCATGGCGGCAAAGTAAGCGTAAAGAGCGAAAAAGGCAAATGGTCGGAGTTCACCATCTCGCTACCGAAATAATCAGCTTACACAGCCATATTAATAACAAAGCTCCCGATGCATCATGCACCGAGAGCTTTGTTTTATCTTATTTCACGATTGAAGAAACCGGATTTCTCACACCCTTCATTCCTACGAGGAATGCCTTGGCAGCACCAAACTTGAGGAACATATCCAAACGGATAGGAATATGATTCTCATCATCGGTTACATAGAAATCTACTATTCTCTTATACTTACGATCCTCATACTCCATATAGGCAAGGCGCAGGCAACGGTACTTCACACCATTATCTGCCTTGATGGTAACCTTACCATCAAACTTTATCTGAGCTGGAGTGCGGTTCTTTCCATCAGCAATAGGGAATTTTACGGTATAACCCTTCTTCCAGTTAGCAGGATCGAAACTGCGGGCACGCAGGAAGATGTTCATCATGTCAAAAACACAATCATCGTAGGTGGCATTCTTCCATACATGCTTACCATCATGCTGCTGACGGTGCTGTTTGAGATGACACCTACCGCCAGAATAGCTGTAGAATACCTCATCTACCGTATAGCGCTTGCCCTCGTGAGCTCCCTTACGGAAATACATAGGCGCCAGATCGGTGCCGCTGTAGCAGAGCAGGGTATCGCGAAGCACAAAGATATCATCTACGCGCTTATTGCCTCTTGTAACAAGAGAACCGCGATAAGCAGGCTTACCATGACGGGTGGTTTGGACGATAGACATACTGGCATTACCAGCTTTTACCCAAACAAACTTCCAATTGTAATACAGATTGTAAGTAAGGAACTCACCCGACTTGAAGGCTGTATTACGGAAGGTACACTGGGCAGACACCGTAGTGCTGACCAGAAGTAGCAATAATGCAATCCCGAATGATTTGATCGTTTTCATAACTCTTTATAATTTAGGAATGTACTCGATGCCAAGTTTCTTGGCACGTTGCGCATTCTGGTTCTTAACTTTCTTTTCTTTATCAGGCTTCTGCTTGGTAATGGCACCAGGCTTCTGACGGGAAAGTTCACGGGCCGTAGGATCCCAACTCTCGGTTAAATCCCATTTAGCCTTGCATTCTATCACGTCTGGATAGTAATACACCTCTTCTGCCTGTTCAGCCTTATCATAGCAGCCTGTATCCCACTTGCCGTTGCCGTTGCGGTCTACTATCAGACGCATGTAATACTTCTCCGGCTTGAGATAATAGAATTCGGCTACTCCGTTCACTGCCTTCACTTCTTTCACCACCTGATCCTGCGCATTGAGTAGCTGAACGAGGAGCGGATGATTGTCGAAATCGTGCGTTACATTAATGAGCAGCGTGCCGTAAGTATCCAGGGAATTGACCTTGAAACCCTGTTTCACAGGTTTAGATACAAGTCCGTAGATGTCCTGGAACGCGGCAGAATCAACCTCCAGACTATATTCTATGTCCGGACGCCACTCGCCTCTCAGAATATACTTGCGGTTGCCAAGCGGCTTAAACTCCATCGGCGCCCTATACCATAGCGTATCATGCTTGGCATAGAGATGAATGCCTGCCGTATTGGCCTTGGCAAGCGGCGTATTGAAGGTGAAGATAACATTCTTGTCAGGATCGAGCTGAGAAGAGACACTCATCTGAACATCAAGCGGTTTTACAGCCATCACGCTATCATAAGGTTCACCCTTCTTCTTCAGTTTTTCCTGCTTCTTGGTCCATTTCTCCAGTTCCTTAGCCTGCGCCTTCATACGCTTTTCGTAAGGGTCCTTCGAAAGAATTTCGAGCGTATCAGTCTGGTTGCGGAGCACGCCCGTACTGTCTGTCATACGGTAAGTAAGCTCTATATTCAGCGTATCCTGGTTGACCAGCGCCGTATCCTTGAGCCAATAGGTAAGCGTATCGTTCTTCTCCGATTTTTCCAGAATAAAGGCATCTTTCTCATTAAAATTCAAGCCCTTGATCTGTGGCAGGATAGAATCGCCATAGCTGTAAAAGAGCGAGAAGCAGTTGGCCTTCTGACGCTCTGCCTTGAGGAAGAAGCGGTCGGAAACCAGTTCGGTAAAGGCACGGAGCACTACATTATCCGGTAGGAAATGAGTATAATTAACCTGATCTATCGACTTGATATGCAAGGAATCAATCCATGTAGTATCCTGTCGTACATCCGGCTTGCTTGACGGCACGATAATATCATGAGAGAAAGCTAGTTTTTCGCTCTTCTGGCTGAACATATAGTTGCCATCCATATCCTGCAGGGCATAGATGCGGTAAGAGCCAGGAGCCACACCCTTAATACCGAAGCGGCCACGGCTGTCGGTACGGCTTACACGCAGCATAGGCTTGGTCTTGAAGGCTGAATCGGCATGATCAGCGTAAAGACCTACCAAAATACCCTTGATAGGCTCCAGATTCTCTGATTCGAGCACATATCCCGACACCTCCATCGTATCGATGACCTCGCCGGTAGAGAAACTGTAGGTATAGTTTCCCATCGGATTGCCCTCGTTATTATCGCTGATGGCATCGGAAAAGTCGATGGTATAGGTAGTATTCGGCTTAAGCGAATCTACCAGAGAAATCTGAATATGCTTGCCCGAAGCCTTGATTTTAGGCACTTCGAGCTGCGGAGGCGAAACAACCACTTTCTCGGTAGGATTATCTACCTTGATATATTCGTCGAAATAGATATTCACCTTCTTCTGCTTCACATTTACGCCCTTATCGGCTGGCGAAGCTCCAATCACCTTAGGAGGAGTTTCGTCGAACCAACCACCATCCGGCTGTCCCATCTTGGCACAAGATGCCAACAGGAGGAAAGCCAAGACGTAGAAAGGCAGAAACAGTGAATTTGCCTTCAACTTGCTCTTTATGTCGTTCAATTGAATCATTCTTTATATCTTCTTAATATCGCAGCATCACTTCAACTTCAGACGGAAGAAGCATGCAGCTTGTTTTATTTGTTCATCATGAGCATCTCATCAATGTTCTTGCGGCTGTTGCTCAAGCGTGGAATCTTATGCTGTCCACCTAACTTGCCCTTGCTCTTCAGCCATTCATTGAAGAGTCCCGGCTTGGCCTTCACTATCTCCAAATGCTGGAGGGTAACGTCGTGAAAGCGCTTGGCCTCGTAATCGCTGTTGATTTCCTGCAGCTTCTGGTCTAACAGACTGGCAAATTCATCGAGGCTGGCTGGCACCTGAGAGAACTCTATGAGCCACTGGTGACGGCACTTGGCATTACTGTCCATATAAACCGGCGCAGCGGTATAATCAGAAACCTGAGCACCCGTCTTCTCGCAGGCATAAGCCAATCCCTTCTCGGCATTATCCATGATCAGTTCCTCACCAAATGCATTAATAAAGTACTTGGTACGGCCGGTAATGACAAACTTATAAGGATTCTTGCTGGTAAACTGAACCGTATCGCCGATGAGATAGCGCCACAAACCACAGGAAGTGGTGATGATCATAGCGTAGTTCTTGCCTACCTCAACACCCCAGAGAGGCACAACGGTAGGATTCTCGCTGCCGAATTCGTCCATAGGGATAAACTCGTAGAACACGTCGTAATCTATCATGAGCGACATAGCTGGGTCGTTAGGGTCATCCTGCAGTCCGAAGAATCCCTCGCTGGCATTATAAGTTTCCATATAATGCATGTTCGGCGAAGTGATGAGCTGTTCATACTGCTTGCGGTAAGGCGTAAAGGTAATACCGCCATGGAAGAATACCTCCAGATTAGGCCATACCTCTTCCAGATGCTTCTTGCCGGAAAGTTCCATGACACGCACCAGCACACTAAGCATCCAGCTAGGAACACCCGAGATATTGGTTACGTTCTTATTCATCGTTTCGCGGGCAATAAGGTCGCGTTTCACTTCGAAATCGCTCAGGAGAGCGGTTGACTTCTTAGGAACACGCACCAGATTGGCAAGCGGATTGATATTTTCGATGAGGATAGCGCTCAGGTCACCCACCAGACTATCCGACACATTATAGTTAGGCGAATGGCTTCCACCTAAGATAAGGCTCTTGCCATCAAAGAGTCTGCTCTTCGGATTATTGCGCAGATAATAGGCTACGGCATCAAAGCCTCCGGCATAATGAATGCCATGCAAGCCATCATGAGAAACCGGGATAAACTTACTCTTATCGTTGGTGGTGCCAGATGACTTGGCATACCATTTTACCAGTCCCGGCCATAGAATATCCTTTTCGCCATGACGCATACGGTCGATATCCCCCTTCAACTCCTCGTAGGTATTGACAGGAATATTCTGTGCAAATTTATCATAACTGTTGGTGGTATTTAATAAATGCTTGACACCATATTCAGTATTTTTTCCTTTATTTATAAGGTGCATAAGCACTTTATGCTGCAAATGCTCTGCATCATAGACATACTTCTCCAACTCCTTCTGCCGAGGTTTGAAGACGTTACTTACTATCGTTGTTAAACTCATATCTAGATATATATCATTTAAGTAGATGCAAAAGTAAATCAAACTTTTGATATAGAGAAAGTTTTTACTATTTTTTAATACAAAAGGGTAAGATAAAGTATACAAAAAGGAAATATACAACACAAAAGACTCCCATAAGTGGCGATATTTACCATCTTATGGGAGTCTTCTGCTAAATCGTATTTCCTATCCGGAAAGAGATACAGTTTACTCATCGTTACCGAAAGCAGCCGCTTCGGCAGCGGCAATAATCTCTTCTCTTGATAATTCCTTAGGCTGAGCCGTGATGTCGCTCAAATCGAACTCATCACTCTCCTTCTTTTCATCCTTCACCTCGACCTGCACTTCAGTTTCCTTGGCAGTTTCGGCAGATTTCTCTGTGAAAACCTCCTCTTTGAAAACATTGATGTGCTTCTCCTCTAACGGTGCATTTTGTGCATCAGCATCCTGCGAGATGATGAAATCGTCTTTCACTTCTGTGTTAGGCACGTTTTCAACAGGTTCCTCTTCCATCTTGGTGCGGTTAGCCTTAGCTGTGAACACAGCATCAATATACTGTGGTTCTTTGCGCAGTTTTTCCAAGCTAGTCTTAGAAGCCACCTGCTGGCTTTCCTTCTTGGAATAGCCCTTTCCTACTCCACCATCAACACCTTCGAGTACAACCTGATAGGTGAAAATCGGACTACCATTCTTGTCTTTTTGCTGGTCTAGCATAACGAAATCCAGCTTCACGCGGTTTTTCTGGCTCCATTCGATGAGTTTGCTCTTGAAGTTAACCTCCTTATAAGCCACCTTATCGATGTTTATCATTTGTGCCAGAATACGGTTCTGCATAAAATACATGCAGGCATCGTAACCACGGTCCAGATAAATGGCACCTACCAAAGCTTCGAACGCATTTCCTCCCATATAACTGTTATGAGAAGAACTGTGGCCATTAGAAAGAATCAGCTGGTTGATGCCCATTTCCTGTGCCAGTTTATTCAGCGTATCACGCTGCACTAGCTTGCTTCGGGTATTGGTCAGGAATCCCTCACGCTTGCCAGGGAAATGCTGGTACACGATATCTCCTACTACAGCATCGAGAACCGCATCGCCCAAGAACTCCAACCGCTCGTTGTTCACAGGTTTTCCCTTGGAATTGCGGTGCATGATACTCTTGTGCAACAGCGCCATCTTGTAGTAGCTGATTTCGTGAGGATAAAAACCGAGGATTTCGTATAAAGACAAATAAAGCTCTTTATCCTTGCGGAAAGAGAGCTTTATCCTATCTATAAAATTATTCAGCATACTTCTTGAATACTACACAGCAGTTATGACCGCCGAATCCAAATGTATTGCTCAATGCTGCACGAACCTCACGCTTCTCAGCTTTGTTGAAGGTAAAGTTCAAGTTGTAATCGAGCTCTGGGTCGTTGTCACCCTCTTCGTGGTTGATAGTAGGAGGAACTATATCGTTCTTCACACTAAGAACACAAGCCATAGCCTCTACTGCACCAGCAGCACCGAGGAGGTGACCAGTCATAGACTTGGTAGAACTGATGTTAAGCTTATAAGCAGCATCACCGAAGACAGCCTTGATAGCCTTAGCCTCAGAAATATCACCTACGTGGGTAGATGTACCATGAACATTGATATAGTCAATATCCTCTGGCTTCAGATTGGCATCAGCAAGTGCGCGCTCCATAACGAGCTTAGCACCGAGACCTTCTGGATGAGATGCTGTGATGTGATAAGCGTCGGCACTCTCGCCTTCACCTACCATCTCAGCATAAATCTTCGCACCACGAGCCTTAGCGTGCTCAAGTTCCTCGAGAATCAAGCAACCTGCACCCTCGCCCATGATAAATCCATCACGGCTTGCGCTGAATGGACGTGAAGCATGCTCTGGGTCATCATTACGTGTTGACAATGCATGCATAGCATTGAAACCACCTACGCCACAAGCGCAGATAGCAGCCTCGGCACCACCGCTAACGATGATGTTTGCCTTACCCAAACGAATCAGGTTGAAGGCATCAGCCAATGCATTGCTTGAAGAAGCACATGCAGATGTAGTAGTGTAGTTTGGTCCGTGGAATCCAAAGTGGATGGAAATCTGACCAGAAGCGATATCTGCAATCATCTTAGGGATGAAGAATGGGTTAAACTTAGGACCATTCTCCTCGTGAGTACCATAGTACTTCACCTCATCCTCGAAAGTCTTGATACCACCGATACCTACACCGAATACAACGCCAACGTTGTTCAAGTCTTCCTTCTCAAGATCGATATTAGCATCCTTTACACCCTGCATGGCAGCAATCATAGCCAACTGGGTATAACGGTCAAGCTTGCGAGCTTCCTTACGATCAATCCAATCATTGATGTTCAGGCCTTTAACCTCGCAAGCGAACTTGGTCTTGAAAAGGGTTGTATCGAAATGAGTAATAGGCGCAGCACCGCTCTTACCAGCAAGGAGGCTCTCCCAAGTTTCCTCAGGAGTATTACCAACTGGAGTCACAGCACCGAGACCTGTTACAACAACTCTCTTTAATTCCATTTAGTATAATTTAGCTGCTAAATTACTTAGCGTTCTCCTCAATGTAAGAGATAGCGTCACCTACAGTAGCAATCTTCTCAGCCTTATCGTCTGGGATAGAGATAGAGAACTCCTTCTCGAACTCCATGATCAACTCTACAGTATCCAAAGAATCTGCACCAAGATCATTTGTGAAGCTTGCCTCTGGCTTAACTTCAGCCTCATCAACACCGAGTTTATCAACGATAATTGCCTTTACTTTGCTTTCAATTTCTGACATAATTGTAACTTTTAAAATGTTTATAAATAATTTCTAATTAAAAATCTGGGTGCAAAGGAACACTTTTTTTTTGAGATAAACAAATATTTTGGCGAAAAAAGTGCATTTTGGTGCACAAACACCCCCTAATTGTGCATATTTTTAGCAATTTTTCCGTTTTTTGTTGGTCGTTTCAGATTATTTTGTTACTTTTGTGCGGTATTAATTAAACATTTAAATCCATTATGACATTTACAGAAAAAGCCAATAAGATATTTAATCAGGCGATAGCCGATTATCATATCAAAGATAACATTGATACACCAATCAATAATCCATACCAGGAAGGTAGTATTGAGAACCGCCTTTATCTGAAGTGCTGGATTGACACCGTACAGTGGCATTTTGAGGATATCATCCGTGATCCTCAAATAGACCCAGCTGAAGCACTCGTACTGAAGCGCAGAATCGACAAGAGCAACCAGGACAGAACCGACCTCGTTGAACAAATCGATACTTACTTCCGCGAAACATACAAAGACGTGAAGGTTCTGGATGATGCACGCATCAACACAGAGAGTCCTGCATGGGCAGTTGACCGCCTGAGCATTCTCGCCCTCAAGATTTACCACATGAAGGAGCAGGTGGAACGTCCGGAAGCTTCGGCTGAGCACAAAGCAAAATGCCAAGCCAAACTTGATGTTCTCCTGGAACAGCAGATAGACCTTTCTACAGCCATCGACCAACTCTTGGAAGATATCGAGGCTGGACGCAAATACATGAAGGTTTACCGCCAGATGAAGATGTACAACGATCCTTCAACCAATCCTGTACTCTACAAGAAATAAAAAAACAGAATAGGAGAGCGCATATACCTTATTATATAATAAGAGGTATGGCTCTCTTTTTTCACCTTATATTATATATAGAAGAAAAAAACGATGAAAACTGAGCATATCCTGGTAATTAGATTTTCAGCCATGGGCGATGTAGCCATGACCGTACCTGTAATTCAATCTTTGGCCAAACAATACCCGAAAGTAAGAATTACTGTGCTCAGTCGTCCCTTTGCCCGTCCTTTCTTTGAAGACTTGGCTCCTAACGTTGGCTTTATGGAAGCTGATATCAAGGAGGAATACAAAGGGGTGAAAGGACTCAACGCACTCTATCGCCGATTGATAGCCAAACAGTTTACAGCAATTGCCGATTTACATAGCGTGCTGCGTTCCGATTATCTGCGTATGCGCTTCAACCTGGATAACTTCAAGGTTGCTCATATCGACAAACATCGCAAGGGAAAACGCAAACTGGTAGCTTCCAGTGGTAAAAAACTGGTACAGCAACCTACATCGTTCCAAAACTATGCCGATGTTTTTGCACAACTTGGATATCCTATCCACATGGATTTCACATCTATCTATGGGGATGGAAAACAAGGAGATTTAAGTATCTTACCACAGGAGGTATTCGGATTAGGAGAGAATGCTATCTCACTAGAAGACAAGCACATAACAGAGCCGTGGATTGGTATTGCTCCCTTCGCTGCACACGAGGGAAAAATATATCCGATACAACTGATGGAAAAAGTTATCCAGCGACTTATCCACAATCATCCACACGCTCATATCTTCCTTTTCGGTGGAGGCAAAGACGAAACACCAGTGATGAACGACTGGGCTGACAAGTATCCACATCTCATTAACGCTTCTTCTCATCTTAACGGATTGAAACAGGAACTCATCCTGATTAGTCATCTGCACGTTATGGTGAGCATGGATAGTGCCAATATGCACTTGGCATCGCTTGTTAACACTCCTGTAGTAAGCATCTGGGGAGCTACCCATCCATACGCAGGTTTCATGGGCTGGCATCAGGATCCTGCCAATGCCGTACAGCTTGACTTACCTTGCCGCCCTTGCAGTATCTATGGTAACAAGCCTTGCGCTAGGGGAGACTTCGCATGTATGAAGAATATCTCTCCTGAACTGGTAACAGAAAAAATTGATTCTGTTTTGAACAATAGATAGGGAATCAGAACTTCTATATATAATAATATATCAGAAACCTATATATAAATAGGTATTGAATAGAAAGAAACAGATGAAAATCCTATAACCAAAACCAAACATATAAATAACTCAGACCAGAGAGCAGAATATCCTGATGGATTTCTGCTCTTTTTTGTTTTCCACAAAAGCGTGGATAAGTGTACGGAAAACCCCAATAATAACTTTTTAATAAGTTTGTAAATATCCACACATACCTATCTCAAACCAACGAAAAGAGGATATCCACATAGATATTATTAAGTTTTTAGAAACTTTTTCGCAGTTTTTGACCGAAAAAAGATATAAACTTATTAACTTTGCACCGAATTGGGGAAATGTTGATAAACCGGTTAATGCATTAAGAGACAAGAAAAAGATTTCAAAGGTCTCTGCGGATAAACTGGAATAAGGCTTGGATAACGAAATACGCAAGTTTTTATGCAGAATGTTATTCACTTATCCACTGCATATCATCATCTCTATATTCTCTTTTTAAAAAATAAAAAATAAGAAATATAATATGAATGTTATGGTGAAAAAAGAATGGATTGAAAAAGGATACGTTGACGAACCCGTTGACGAAGCCTTGGACTTGAAAGCTGAAATCAGAAAGCTTTGCAAGGAGAAAGATGCTATTATCCTCGCCCACTACTATACAGTAGGTGAGATTCAGGACATCGCCGACTTTGTTGGCGACTCTCTGGCTTTGGCTCGTAAAGCAGCTGAAACCGATGCCCAGGTAATGGTTATGTGTGGCGTGCACTTCATGGCTGAGACATGCAAACTCTTGAGTCCTGACAAAACCGTGATCTGTCCTGACTTGAATGCAGGTTGCTCGCTTGCAGACAGCTGCAAGGCTGAAGATTTGAAAAAGTACAAGGAAGAGCACCCGGGATATAAGGTAGTGAGCTATGTTAACACCACGGCTGCTGTGAAGGCGCTGACTGATTGTGTAGTGACAAGCGGTAATGCCAAGAAGGTGATTGACAGTTTCCCACAGGACGAAAAAATCATCTTTGGTCCAGACTATAATCTCGGTAACTATATAAACAGCGTTACTGGCCGCAATATGTTGCTTTGGAATGGTGGCTGCCATGTACATGAGAAATTCTCAGTAGAGGCTATCGTTAAACTGAAGCAGGAGCATCCTGATGCTGTTGTAATGGCTCACCTGGAGTGTAAGGCACCTGTACTTGCTGTTGCTGATGTAAAGGGCTCAACAGCCACCATGTTGCATTATGCCCAGGAACATCCGGAAATCAAGGAGTATATCATCGCTACAGAGGCTGGTATCCTGCATGAGTTGGAGCGCAATTGTCCTGACGTTATCTTCTATCCTGTACCTCCTGAGGTAAGTGAGGGTGGAGTAGGCTGCAGCTGCAACGAGTGTGAGTATATGAAGATGAATACGCTCAAGAAGATATACAATGCATTGAAATTTGGTTGGCCAACAGTTGAAGTGGCTCCTGAAATAGCGAAAAAAGCGGTCAAACCAATAGAAAAGATGTTATCACTATCGTAGAATGATGTGGTGAAAATTATAAGATTAGTGGTAAAATTTGTTTTTATGGGTGAAAAAATCATATTTTGCTACCATAAAATGTATAATTTACGACTTTATAGACAAAAATCGTCGTATCTTTGCATCAGTTAAAACAAACGGACGTTGTGAAACGTCATTTCATCATCTTTTACTTATACAAATAATATTAGAAAATTTAATCTAATTATAAAGATAGAGCGTTCAAGTGATTTGAATGCTCTATTTTTATTTATATAGGATTTTCTCTTATTCCTCTGTATGCTTATTCGGATGGGAGAAATCTTTATGCCTTCATTCATTTATTTCTTGATAAGAAAGAGAAGTGCAATTCGTCCTACGTATGTACCTATCATCTTTCTGAACATCATATATTTCTTGGTATATTCTTTGTTCGGAAGAGGATATAATCCGTGTTTTCTTAATTTCCTGATGGCATGATTCAAGGATATCAAGGAATGTTTCAAACGGATATTGTTAACCAGATAATCCATCGAAAGCTGGGCAATACGGCGATTGAGTGCCTGGCGCTCTGCTACAGGAACCGTATCAAGCAACTTCTGAAGATGTAGAATCACCTCCAGTTTATTGTCCATGTGGATATCTATCTTATCCTTATTTTCTAATTCGCCAGGCGCGTATTTATCCACTCTATTATAATAAGGTGAGGTCTGAGTCTTGAATATTCGTTCTGCCCGTAAGAAGAGTTGTGGTGTAAATTCCTCGTCCTCACCAAAACTGATGTTTGGTGAGAACAGCAGGCTACCCACAATGGCGCGGCGGAATATATAGGAACAGGCTGAGCCTAAAAGGGTATTGTTGTTGAGGTATTCTGTACCGCTGATTGGGGTAGGGAGTTCGTAAGATGGTTCTCCTGTATCATCCTTGCTGAAACAGAAGGTAACGATATCTGGATTATGGAATCTCACGATGTCAAGGCAATGTTCATAGGTTGGCTGAAGAAGATAATCATCTCCTTCTATAAACTGGATGTATTTTCCTTTGGCTAAGTACATGCCATAGTTGCGTGCCATACTGCTGCCTAAGCCGGGTAATCTTAAATAGAGCAGGTTATCCAGCAATTCTTTTATCTGGCTGGCAACTAATTCATCGCTACCATCGTCAACGAGAATTATTTCCCTCTCTTTGGCATTGAGCGAAAGCTGAAGGATACTATTGATGCATTCTACAAGATACTCCTTCTGATGATTGCTTGTAGTAATGATGAAACTCACCAATGGTGAAGATAGCTCTGATATTAATTCTTTCTGCATAAGTTATTCTTTTTTATGACTGCAAAGATAATAAAAAGATTTAATTTACGTATTAATAATAGTACAAAAAACATAAAAATGGAAATAGTTTGTTCTACTGATAGTAAATATATCATGCCAACCGGTATCATGTTGACCTCTTTGTTTGAGAGCAACAGAGGAGAAGTTGTCAATGTACATCTCCTGCATGATTATGATTCTGCTGAGTTATTGGATCCTATCAGAATTATAGCTGCCCGTTATCAGCAAACGATTCATTTCTATCTAATTAATGATGATATCTTCAAACATTTTCCAATTGGTTTGGATTTTCAAGTAGATCATGTAGGAACTTCGTTTGCTACTTATTACCGTTTGTATCTCACGGAAATTCTGCCTTCTGATATAGATAAGGTAATCTATCTAGATGGTGATATTCTGGTTGTGGATAAACTTATAGAATTGTGGAATACTTCTGTCGAAAACTATGCAATTGCCGCTGTTCCAGATAGTTATAATAATAAGATAGAACACTATAATCGCTTGCGTTATTCTCAACCGCTGGGTTATTTCAATGCAGGTGTGTTAGTTGTCAATCTGAAATATTGGCGTGCAAAGCAGGTCCTTCTCAAATTCTTTGATTATGTGAAATCTAATGCGGAAAGGTTGAGATGTCATGATCAGGATGTACTGAACTATCTGTTCAAGGATTCTAAGTTAATATTACCTATCAAATATAATGTTCTGAATGAGTATTGGTTCGATTTGCGTTATTCTCTTATCTCCTGGGAATTTGATGGACAGATATTGGAAGCTCAGGCTCATCCGACCATCATTCATTTTACAGGTATTCCTAAACCATGGTATAAGAACTGCAAGCACCCATGGAAAAAGGAGTTTGATAAGTTTAAAGCAATGAGTCCTTGGTGCGATGTAAAAGAAAAGCGCTGGATGCCATTGAAGTTCTGCCTGGAGAAAATAGCTATAAAACTGGTGGTAAGCATGGGACTGCGCAAATCTGATTATATTGTAGAAAATAGGTATATTGAATTGTCTTAAGATTTCTGATATTCAAGTATCTTATAAATAATTATCATATAAAGTTATGAAGATTCTGTTGGTAGGTGAGTCTAGTTTGCTACATAATACTCTCAAGAAGGGATTAGTAGAACTTGGACATCAGGTAACGCTGATGTCTGATGGCAATGATTGGCACAACTCTCCTCGTGACATCGACTTGCGCCGTAATATGGAGCGTTATGGAAGATGGAGCGGGCTTATGGTATTGTGGAAAATTGTCTGCAATCTTCATAAGATATGTGAAAATGACATTGTTCAGGTGCATAACTATCAGTTTGTGCCTTTGATGGGATGGTGGAACATGCTGATATTCTGGTTTCTCAAGCTTACCAATAAACGGATTATTAAAGGCTGTTTTGCCGATGATCCGTTTCTGTTCAGACAACAGGCCAAGGGTATTCCAGCCTATTCTGATACTTATTGGAATGGTAAATTACAGAATATCGAGGAGAATAAAGAGCGTATGGCTTTTCATTTCATGCCACAGTTTGATAAGTGCTGGCATACTGTATCTTATCATTCTGATGCTTTAATAGCCTGTCTTTATGAGTATTATCTCTGTTACGATGTTCCTGGTTTCCATAAGAAACTTTACTATATTCCTCTTCCGATGATAATTCCTGTAGTGGATAAAAAACGTCAGAAAGGGAATGGTGAGGTTATCAAAGTGCTTGTAGGTTTACAACCCAAGCGCGAGTATCTGAAAGGTGCTTTAAAGATAGCTCATTTTGTTGAAATCTTGGCAAAGAGATATCCTGGTAAAATAGAACTCAAATATGTGGAAGGAGTAGCCTATAATGAATATTGCCAGATGCTGGATGAAGCTGATGTTCTGATAGATCAGTTTTACAGTTATACTCCATCCATGAATTCGTTGGCAGCCATGGCACGTGGTACTGTGGTTATCGGTGGAGGAGAGGAAGAATATTATGAGTTCATTGGCGAAACAGAATTACGTCCTATTATCAATGTGAGTCCTGAGTATTCAGAATCTCAGAATGTGGCAATCATCGAGCAGGCTTTCTTTACTTTTGGACATTTATCATATCTCTCGCGTCAAAGCATAGTATTCGTTATGAAATACCATGATTATCGGAAGGTGGCAAAAGAGTATGAACAATTATTTATTTCACTCAGGTAGAAACATAAGTGTTATATAATTGTTCTATAAGTTTTACCCATTTAGGAAATATCTGTTCACGATAGTATTGTTTTCCTACTTTTATAGCATGGATTCCAAATTTTTGTCTCAGGTTTTCTGAACTTATCATTTGTATGATTGCTTCAGAAAACTTATTTTTATCCCCTTGTGGTATTAAAAAACCATTATATCCATTGGTTATAATATCTTTTGCACCATATTTAAAGTCAAATGCTACAGTTGGTATTCCGCAGGCTTGCCCTTCGATAAGAGTTATGGGTTGACCTTCATATCTTGATGGTATAACTTGAATACTATAATTAGGATAGATATCCCATATATTATCGGTTCTACCACAAAGTATAATTTGTTCTTTTAGATTGAGAAAATTGATTTGTTGTTGTAATTGTTCATAGCAACTACCTTCTCCATAGATATGGAGTTGCCAGTTTGGATATTTTTTTGCAACTTTTTTCCAGCATTCTATAAGAACATCAAATCCTTTAGCATATTCTAGTCTACCAACAGCTATTACTCTTTTGGTGTCATAGTTTTCCACTAGTTTATGGGGTGTGTTGATAAAATTGGGTATAATACTTATTTTTTTTGTATGTTTATATTCTTTAGCGTCACCTTTAGTTAAGCAAACTACTTGATCGGCCGCTTTTTCCATAAGAAAAAATAATTTATGATAAGGAGTAAATGAACGAGCAGAATGCGACTCGTATACTTTTTTTGCTTTTGTTTTGATTAAGGGTAATAAGATAGCTCCCAAACTCATAGTATAGAATATGAGTTTAGGTTGGATACGATTGATAATAGTTTGAAATTTAAAGATAATTTTTCCTATTGTTATTATTCTAAAAAGAGTTTTTAATAGAATAGAACTATTTTTGGGAGTGAACGGAATTTCAAGAGAGATGAAATCCACGCTTTCTTCTAGATGGTAGCTTATAGGACGCTCATCATGATATATGGAAACAATAGTAACATGATGCTGAAATCTTGAGGCTAAATAATTAGCCTTTTCAGCAATAATTCGTTCTGCTCCACCTTTTATTGAAAAATCTTCTATAACATATACTATTTCCATTTTATAGAATAATAATGAGATTTATTTATTCACAAAAATACGATATTTCAATTTATCTACCAAAAATACTTGTTATATTTAATAATTCTTATCATATACTCCTTGCTATTAGCAATAAAACAGGATTATTTTCGTTTAAATAGTATGATTATACAAGAGCTGTCTATACTTATTCCTGTTTATAATGATGAAGCCACTTCGCTGGTAAAATCTCTTCATAAACAAGCACAAGCTGTTTCTGGTTTGTGTTATGAAATTATTGTTTTTGATGATGGTAGTACTAACAAAAAAACTATTGAAAATAATTATTCATTGACTCTTTTGCCAAATTGTCGTTATATATGTTCAGAACATCATGATTGTCGTGCTGCGATGCGGAATTCATTAGTTAGACAGGCAAAGTATGAGTGGCATTTAATGATAGATGCTAGGTTGATATTAGTGAATAATGATTTTTTGATACGTTATCTTAGTTGTGGTGTTCGGGTTGGAGAAGTTGCATGTGGAGGAGTTTGTGTGGATGGTGGTTCTCTTACTGTTCAATTATATCGTGAGAATTTGCGTTTTAGATACGAAAAGCATGAAGAATCTAAACATTCATATATAGTGAGAAAGTCTGAACCTTATAAATCCTTTCGTACAACCAATTTCTTTTATCATAAGTCTGTATTGGAACAAGTTCCTTATAATGAACAGGTTAAGGGGTATGGTTATGAGGATGTTTTGCTGGGAAAGGCATTAAGTGAAAAGAAGATAAAAGTAACCCATATTGATAATCCCGTTGCCTATACTGAGTTTGAGGAAAATCTGGTTTATCTTCGAAAAATAGAAGAAGCATTACGTACTTTGCATGCATTTGAAGGCGAGTTGAATGATTACTCTCCATTATTGCATGCAAGAAATATCTTGAGAAAGTTTCATTTTCTGGGCGCTTTCCGAAAGTTTCATGCTCTCTGTAAAGGTTGGGAGCTTATGAATCTTTGTAGCAATATGCCTTCTCTTTTCATATTTAAACTCTATAAACTAGGCTATTACGTTAGCCTTTAAGTTTAGGAAGAGATAGAATTGTTATTGCAAATGGAATGGCTGCATCTATATAGGTTATGTCGTAGTTTGAATTAAATATATCTGTCCAATTCCCATAAATATACATAGAATATCCATAGGAGATTATTGGGATGAGCAGTAGTATTATAACAGAATATAGAACCTGAAATTGGTAACTACCTTTCCAGGTTAGTGACATGGTAAGAGCTATTGTAACAAGGAATATTGTTGCAATAGGGCTACCTTGTCTAAACTGTAAGGAAAAAGGATTATTTTCAGCTCCAAATAACTCCTTGGCATCCCATAATATTAATGGTAGAAATGTCATTGCAAATACTCCCACAATAAGAAGTGGGATAAGAATCTGCTTCTTTACTTTTAATTTTATATAGTATGGAAAAAATAGAATGAACAGAGGAAATGCTACGCTCAGTCTGGTAGATAACCATAAACCTACACACACAGACAGAATCCATGGGTGCTGTTTGAAATTAATTTGATAGACTTGCAGTATATTGATAAAAGCTGCTAGCAGAAAGAAGTTTGATATGAAATCGCTTCTTACAGCTACTTCATACCAAAGGTTAATAGAAAGGAACAATAAAAGTGTAGCCTTGATGGCTGCTTTGTAACCTGATAATAACTTAATACTGTAGATAAATATTATGCAAGTAAATATTTCTGATAATCCTACGTTCTGTAATAGATAGAATGGTATATGGAATACCAGCCATATAGGAAATGGTGATGCATTTCCGCCTAGATGTGTTTTGGCAGAATACGGAAATTGTCCATTGAAAAGATTTTGGATAGGATAAGCTAAGGCAGACCATCGATCAACTTTGTTGGTCAAAGGGTCAAAATGGTATTGTACTATCAATAGTCCTATTACAAGAACAGTTGTTGTTGCAGCAAACAGATAGGGTAAATATTTGTTTGTTTTTTTCTCTTCTTCTTTTGTTGCAAAGAAGAGTATACCTAAAGCCAAAACTAAAGCGTATCCAATACAGATATATCCATAGTGTTCTGTAACTCTCATACTATATTTGCACATGAGTGTATAGCATATCCCTATATAGAGAATGCCTGTTAAGCTATAAATGAAATAGCTTTTTTTACTTAGAAGCTGATTGATTTTTCTGAAAATTACACTTATGATAATAGAATATGCAGAATAGATAAATATGGATATAATACCAGTGATGGCTGGTATAAAGTTGTAATGAACTATATATAATTCGTAACTGATTTTACCTAATTTATTGAATATGACTATCTTTTTTAATAGTGGAAAAAGGAAAGGAGCGGTTATGATAGACATAGCCAATGGCAGTTTAATGTTAAGCAGTATAACATTAAACAGTATCGATCCCTTTATTTGCTGAATAGTGGGTATTTCTTTGATTAACAGGAATATAATTCCGTATATTACGCTTAGGCAAGTATACTTCAATACATACTTTTTGTTTAGTTTGTTCAGCTTCCCAACATATTCTGATGCTAAGTATCCACAGAAAAAGGAGAAAGCTTGTTCACTATATAGTTGTTGCTGGAATACATTATATATTCCAAAAGCAAAAAGAATGTATTTTGTGTTTTTTGTAAAAAAACTTCTGCTTATCCAATATACAAGATACCATCGCATGATATAATCGACGAACCAGAGGTCTGAATCGTAAAATGTCAAATTCTTAAGAAGTTGTACTGAATCAAAATATTCTACGAATGGTAGTTGAAATAAAAAGATAGTCCAGCATGGGATGATTACACGAAGAAATCTCTTTTTCCAAAAGTTATTGATGCCATTTATTTTATGGCTTTCATTAATTTCAAATCCTGAAATAAATAGGAAAACAGCAACAGCTACGCTACCAAAAATATTGAAAAAGCGAGGATAGCCCTCTAACTGCATAACAAAATGCATCAGCATGATTAACAATGCTGATACACCTTGCATCCATAAAGTATTTTGACGTGATAATATATTATTTTCTGCCATTGGTCTGCCTTTTATCGAATAATAGCTATTTTACAAACAATTCCCTTTTCACCACTCTCTGTCGCAGTTTCTACCATGTAGATACCGCTGGCTACTTTCTTACCGTTTAGGTCACAACCATCCCAGGAATAACTGCCTCCTGCACTTCTGCCTTCGTTTATTAAAGTTCCATTTGTTGATACAATTTTAATATTAGCATTGAAAGATAATCCAACGATGTTTATTTTGCCAGTATAATCTGGTTTCACCGGGTTTGGATATGCGTAGACATTATCTTTGATCATTTCAGAGTTAGAACCGACAATTCCATTATTGAAAGAGCACAGTCCTTTATCTGTAGCAAAAAATACCTTTCCTGTATTGTTATTGACAGCAATACTATATACGATATTCGATATTAATGGAGAATTATCTGTATCAAAATGATAAATTTGTGTGTTGCAATCATCACTAACCAAATATACTCCATTATCGGTACCGAACCATTTCTGGTTTGCTCCGTCTACTGCTATACAACGTATATTACTATTATCTAATAGATAGTCTGCATAATTAGTATTATCATTACGAGGTACTTTATGTTGTGTAAATATATTGTTACCATTTTGGATGTCTGACATTGAAAGATAAAGAGGACCAGATGTTGTTCCTATCCAAATATTACCATTTCTGTCTTCTGCCAAACAATGTACGTAAATTGGAGTAATGTCTCTTCCGTCCTCATTGGTAAATGTAGGTCCATACATTGTTAATTCATCTGTATTATAGTTATATTTATATAGTCTATTCTTTTCATAATAATTGTTTGCGAACCATATATTCCCATTATTCTTGCCGATAATTAATCCTGTTAGATTATATCTGTCATTAGAACCTATTTCCGAATGAGGATAGTGTTTCCATTCTTGTGTAGTTTGGTCAAACGATAGAATAGAATTATCTCCTAAGCTATTCAAAAGCCATAATTTTCCTGTTGCATCATATTTTACAGATGAAATAATAGTATAATTATTACCCAAAGGTGATGTAATAACGCTTGTATTGTCTTTATTGTAACACTTTATGAATTTTCCATCTTGAAATTCATATAGACCTGCCTTTGAACCTACCATGACATGTCCTTCTTTTGATGGGTCAAAGTCAAGACAGAGCAGGTCTCTGTAGCGATGTCCTAATGAAGCATCTGAAGGTTGCTCAAATTCTTCCCATTTTTCTCCATTCCAGACATGTACTTCTCCCATGTTATTACAGTCTTTTTCTTGTGACCAAGCACCTGCTACTGCATATAATTTATTTTTATTAATATATAAACGGTAGAATTTGTTAGATGCAGGCCCATCAGGAATAATACCTTCTGTTTGATATATTTTTTCCTTATCTGTATTCAGGGTATAGTAAGTCAATTTACCTTCTTTTACCGTCCACCAATACTTATTAGTTGTATCATAGACGTTAGTAGAATTCATTGTTTGTTCTTTGAAATTACCGGCTTTTTCCCAATTATTCTTATCTATCAAGTTATTCTTTAAAACTCCTTTATATAGGCCAGCTTCTTTCGATGCTGCATAGAGACAGTTTTCTTCTATATAACTATAGTTAACATTAAAGCCCAACTTGTATGTATCGAGTATTTTTCCTTCTTTTGTATCTAGTTTAATAATTCCAAAAGAGAGAGATAAATAAACATTTGCTCCACTTATATATATATGGTTTATCTGTTTATTATCAGTCATACTTTTTAGATACAAATCAGGTATATTAATTACATTTCCATTGGCATCCAACAGGTCAATATTGCCATTGGTATATGTAATTACCAATTTTTTGGTAGTCTTATTCCAAGCTATATGATTAATATCAAAGTCGGAAAGAGTGTTTGCTTTATCGTATGTCGTAACTGAACCATCTTTTATATGATAAGAAAAAAGTCCGTTAGATGCTAAGGCAAACACTAGATTTCCTGCTGGCTCGATTTCTGTTATATCATTATAACTGGTGTATATTTCCCAACTTTCCTTATCTGTGGCCGATAAGGGAAGTACCATGAATAGTATTGTAATTAATAATGTTATTGTCTTCATTGTCTGTTATTTTAAAGCCTAATACTATATTAACTGCAAATATAACTATTTATTGTTTTTATAAACAGATACTTATAGATATTTTTGAAGTTGATGCTGGATGGGTAAAACGATGGCTTTCTTTGCTATCCATGCTGTGAGGATAATAAAAGCGAGGGATAGGATGAATTGGAATTCTTGATGTGGATTTTCTTCTCCATATCGTTTGAGAAATATACTCTGTATGATGCGAAAGCAGAGATTATGACAGAGAAATATTTCAAAACTGATGCTGCCTAGCCATAGCAAGAGTTTATTATGGAATATCCTAATAAAACAACCTTTACCTTGATCTCTTGCTGTAAAATAGAACACGGTTATGGCTGATGGTATCCAATAAATAATGGCACAGCGAATGTTCGGATTGCAATGGATTGATAGGAAATACATTGCGATAAACAGCAATACCACTCCCATATCCGATAGGTTTACTTGCCAGAAAGAAGTTGGGTTTGTTATCTTATTTGCTAGCTTTTTACCCTTTTCTGATCTGTATGCTTTATATAAAAGGATACCTATCATGAAATCTATCATTCTGAATAATGGGTGGGCATAAATGTAGCCGGCTGAATAATCTGCTTGTGCACAGAGCGAGATACTGATATAAACTGCCATATATATACTTATTGTTGCTAATAAGTATAACCAGGAATGTCGCATAATCCAAGCGTATAAATACTTAAATATAAGATAGAAGAAGATAAGATCAGAAATAAACCATGTAGCTGCATTGAGATGAGCCATAAAGTCATGTGCCGGATACCAGGTTTGTATCAACAGTGAATGGGATAGAATCTGATACCATGGTAATATACGCCCTAATCGCCAATCCATTAATATGAGAATGGCGAGAATCAGAATATGCAGAGGATAGAGTTTGATGATACGGGAAAGGAAAAACTGGCTGTTTCCCAATTCTTCTTTCTGTAGTTTTTCTCCTTTGCTTAAAGAGAGTACAAAACCACTGATAACAAAGAAAATGGCAACAGGAAACTCGCCCAAGTAATTGATTAAATCTTGGGATATGGGTAGGGTGGAATGCGAAATCACAATCATTAGGATAAGAATGAATCGCAGGGAATTGAGTGTCCTGATCATGATGCCTTTTCTTTGTTATAATGCTATTCTATTCTGTATTGAACAAGAATGAATCTTATTTCTTTTTCAAATACTCTACCAATTTAGCCACGGCTCTTGCTCTGTGGCTGATGCCGTTCTTGATTTCCTCACCTAGCTCAGCAAAGCTCTTGTCATAGCCTTCCGGAACGAAGATTGGGTCGTAGCCGAAGCCTTCGGTACCATGCTTCTCGGTAGCGATATGGCCGTTTACGATACCCTCGAACTGGTGGATTTTCTTGATGCTGGTGCAGCCGCAAGGACATACATCCTGCTTCTCGATGTAGCAGATAACGGTGCGGAAGCGGGCCTGGCGGTTTTCCTTACCATCCAGTTCTCTCAACAGCTTAGCCATGTTAGCCTCACTGTCGTGGTCGGTACCCTCAGCATAGCGGGCACTGTGAACGCCAGGGGCACCATCCAGTGCCTCTACCTCCAGACCGGTATCATCGGCAAAGCAACTTACGTGGTAATGGTCATAAACATACTGCGCCTTCTGCAAGGCATTCTCTTCCAATGTGTTGCCTGTTTCTGGAATATCCACATCGCATCCTATCTCCTTCAGCGATACTACTTCGTAGTCGCTGCCCAGGATGTCGCGAATCTCCTGGAGCTTATGCTGGTTATTTGTTGCAAAAACTATCCTTTTCATAAGTTTATAATTTATAGTTAATAGTTTATAGGGCATTCTTGCAATAGTGCTTCTTGCTATACGGCGAAGCCGCTATAAACTTTTAACTTTTAATTGTTTTAATGTCTTTATCTTTGATTTTCACCTTCATCTCATCAAATCCCTCGCCATACACACCGATTACGGAACTCTGACTTACAAAGGCATTTGGGTCGATGATTTTGACGATACGGAAGATGGTGACGCTCTCGTTCTTCTTTGCTAGGATACAGAGCACCTTCATCTCGTTGCCCGTGTACCAGCCGTGGCCATCGAGAATGGTTACGCCATGATCCATCTGCATACCGATGGCATTGGCTATCTCCTGATATTTCTTGCTGAATATCATAAACTGCACACTTTCTCGCTTGGCATTCATCACATAGTCGAGTACCAGGTTTTCTATCACCATCGTACAGAGACCGAATACTACCTTTCTAACGGCATCTATCGTGGTAAACTCTGGTTTTGCATTGAAGACAAAGAATGAACTGCCCACGATGAGGAGATCCACGAAGATGAGCACACGGCCCAGCGAGATGTTGTGATATTTGTTGACGATGGCAGCAATGATATCCGTTCCACCTGTACTTCCATTATGCAGAAAGACGATGGCGAGTGATAAACCCGTAAACAGACAGCCGATGATGAGCGACATGAAGTCCTGTCCTTCTCCCAATATCTGCACCATCTTGCCATCTTCACCTATCATCCAGTCTTGCGCCAGCGCCAGGAACACGGAGAGCATGATAATGGCATAGACGGTCTTCACCATGAACTTGAATCCCAGAATCTTCAGCGCTGCAAGCAGCAAGGCGGCATTAATGAGAAAATAAGACAAATAGATAGGTATCCCCGTGCCGTAGTAAATCACGGCTGCGATACCCGTTACGCCACCCGTTACTATCTGGTATGGAAGCAGAAAAATGGTCCATCCAAATGTGTAAAGCAAGAGTCCAAGGGTGATGTAGAAATAATCCTTGCACTCATTCTTAATTGTTTGACTGATTGCTATTTGCATAATATTTTCCTCGTATTTTTAAAGCACAGAAGGTCGCCCATTTTTAGATGAGACGACCTTCTGTATATTATCAATAAATTACTTTTTCAACACCACGTTGACGATCTTCTTTGGTACGATGATCACCTTCAACACGTTGAATCCTTCCAAGTACTTCTGGCTCTTCTCGTCTTCCAATACCTGCTTCTGGATTTCCTCGTTAGGAGTATCCACAGGGAAAGTCATCTGGAAACGAGCTTTACCATTGAAGGAAATAGTGAGTTGCATATCGTTCTCCTTCAGATACTGCTCATCATACTTAGGCCATGCTGCATCGCAAACGCTGCCCTGCTCGCCAAGTGCTGCCCACAACTCTTCTGCGATGTGTGGAGCGAATGGAGCGATGAGGATGACGAGATCTGTCAGGAGTTCCTTGTTGCGGCACTTCTGCTGACCGAGTTCGTTCACGGCAATCATGAAGGCTGAGATAGAAGTGTTGTAAGAGAACTTTTCGATATCCTCGCTTACCTTCTTGATGAGCTTGTGAACGCTCTTTAGGCTCTCTGGCTTCGCAGCCTCGTCGGCTGAAGGAAGGAAGTTGTCTGTGCGGTTCTCGTAGAACAGACCCCAGAACTTCTTCAGGAAGCGGTGGCAACCGTCGATACCGTTGGTATCCCAAGGCTTGCTAGCCTCTACAGGACCCAGGAACATTTCGTAGAGACGCAGAGTGTCAGCACCATACTTCTCGACAATCATATCTGGATTCACCACGTTGAACATACTCTTAGACATCTTCTCGATAGCCCATCCGCAGATGTACTTGCCATCTTCCAGGATGAACTCAGCGTTCTGATACTCAGGGCGCCAAGCCTTGAATGCCTCGATATCCAATACGTCGTTGCTTACGATGTTTACATCTACGTGGATAGGAGTTACGTCGTAATCCTTCTTCAGATTCAAACTTACGAATACAGGAGCCTTATCGTGGTCATCGCTGTTGATGCGGTAAACGAAGTTAGAGCGCCCCTGAATCATACCCTGGTTCACCAGTTTCTGGAATGGTTCTTCCTTGCAGCTTACGCCGAGGTCGAAGAGGAACTTGTTCCAGAAACGGGAGTAAATCAGGTGACCGGTAGCATGCTCGCAACCACCTACGTAGAGGTCCACGTTCTGCCAGTACTCATCAGCTTCCTTGCTTACGAGTGCCTCATCGTTGTGAGGATCCATGTAGCGCAGGTAGTAAGCAGATGAACCTGCGAAACCTGGCATGGTGTTGAGCTCCAGTGGGAATACGGTCTTGTTATCTACGAGGCTCTTGTCAACCACCTCTTTCTTCTCGGCATCCCACGCCCACTTCTTGGCTCTACCCAATGGTGGCTCGCCAGTCTCTGTTGGCTTATAGGTCTCAATCTCAGGCAATTCGAGTGGCAGGCACTCTTCTGGAACCATCTGTGGCATTCCGTCCTTGTAATATACTGGGAATGGTTCACCCCAGTAGCGCTGGCGGGAGAAGATGGCGTCGCGGAGACGATAGTTTACCTTAACTCGGCCGATGCCCTTCTCGGTAACAAACTTCTTGGTAGCTGCGATAGCCTCCTTCACGGTGAGTCCGTTCAGAGAGAAACCATCCATGCTGCTCTTGCCTGCTACTGGTGAGTTGGTTACGATACCTTCCTTGGCATCGAAACTCTCCTCTGAAACATCAGCACCCTCGATAAGAGGAATGATAGGCAGGTTGAAGTGCTTGGCGAAGGCGTAGTCACGGCTATCGTGAGCTGGCACAGCCATGATGGCACCTGTACCATATCCTGCCAATACATATTCTGAAATCCATACTGGGATAGCCTCTCCAGTGAATGGATTGATGGCATAACTTCCTGAGAATACACCGGTTACGCTGTGGTTAGCCATACGGTCCAACTCGGTACGCTTCTTCACGTAGTCGAGATACTTCTCTACCTCTTCCTTCTGCTCGGCAGTAGTTACCTGCTGAACATACTCGCTCTCTGGAGCCAGAACCATGAAGGTTACACCAAACATGGTATCTGCACGGGTGGTGAAGATGGTGAACTTCACGTCGCTGTCCTTTACAGAGAATACCACCTCTGTACCCTCAGAACGGCCAATCCAGTTCTTCTGTGTTTCCTTGATACTGTCGCTCCACTGGATGGTCTCCAAACCATCGAGCAGACGCTGAGAGTAAGCAGATGTTCTCAAGCACCACTGCTGCATCTTCTTCTGGATAACAGGATAACCGCCACGCTCACTTACGCCGTTTACTACCTCGTCGTTGGCAAGTACAGTACCCAGACCTGGGCACCAGTTTACCATCGTTTCGCCGAGGTAAGCGATGCGGTAGTTCATCAGAATCTGCTGCTTCTTCACGTCGTCGTAGCTGTTCCACTCCTCGGCTGTGAAGTCAATCTGCTCGTTCTGAGCCACGTTCAAGTCAGCAGAACCCTTCTCCTCGAAGCGCTTGATGAGCTTCTCGATAGGCTGAGCCTTCTGGCAGCCGTTGCAGAAGAATGAGTTGAACATCTTCTGGAAAGCCCACTGAGTCCAATGGTAATACTTAGGGTCGCAGGTACGAACCTCGCGGTCCCAATCGAAAGAGAAGCCGATCTTGTCGAGCTGCTCACGATAGCGGTTGATGTTGGCTACGGTAGTAACCTCTGGGTGCTGACCAGTCTGGATAGCATACTGCTCAGCAGGCAATCCGTAAGCATCGTAACCCATAGGGTTCAGTACGTTAAATCCGTTCAAACGCTTGTAGCGTGCATAGATATCGCTAGCGATATAACCAAGTGGGTGACCTACGTGCAAACCAGCTCCTGATGGATAAGGGAACATGTTGAGCACATAGAATTTCTTCTTGTTTTCATCCTCAGTCACCTTGTAGGTCTTGTTCTCGACCCATTTCTGGTGCCATTTCTTCTCGATTTCTCTGAAGTTGTATTCCATTGTTTTATCTAATAATTATGTTTCTTTTCTTAAATATAATAAGGTGTAACCCTATTCAAGGTGCAAAATTACATTTATTTTGGCACATAACAAAATAAAATGCAAGTTTTTTATGAATTTAATGTCTTAGCATGCACACACTTCATGTTCTTTTCCAGCTGGGCGGTAGAGCTGGCTCCTACCAATACGCTGGTTACACCTTTCTGCTGCAATATCCAGGCAAGTGCCATTTCGGCGAGTGTTTCGTCTCTTTCTCCTGCTTCTGCGTTCCATTTCTTGAGCTGTTCCAGCAGTTCTGGAGTTAGAGCAGAGTGTTTCAGAAAATGCTCTTTTGCCATACGGCTGTCTGCCGGTATTCCGTTGAGATATCGGTCGGTGAGAAGTCCCTGTGCCAGAGGTGAGAACGAGATGAAACCGATACCGTTTTCTGCGCAATAATCTAAGGTTCCATTCTCTTGTGGCGCATGGTCGAGCATGTTGAGTCTGTCCTGAAAAATGAGCAGCGGACAGTCGCGCTCCTTCAGATATTGGTCAGCAAACTTCAGGGCTTCCAGTGGCCAGCGGCTGATGCCGAGATAAAGAGCTTTGCCTTGCTTCACGATGTCTACCATGGCTTGAAGGGTTTCTTCGAGCGGTGTGTTCGGATCGTAGCGGTGGCTGTAGAAGAGGTCAACATACTCGAGATTCATTCTCTTGAGAGTCTGATTCAGACTGGCCATCAGATACTTACGGGAACCCCAGTTGCCGTAAGGACCTTCCCACATATCATAACCTGCTTTGGTTGAGATAAAGAGTTCATCGCGATAGGGTTTGAAATCATCTTTCATCAGTCTGCCCATCGTTTCCTCTGCACTTCCGTATGGAGGTCCATAGTTGTTAGCCAGGTCGAAGTGGGTGATACCATGGTCGAAGGCATAGTGAGTGATGGCACGACTTCTTTCGTAAGGATCTACCTCTCCGAAGTTGTGCCAGAATCCCAAACTTATTTTAGGCAGCAAGATACCACTCTTGCCGCATCTCTTGTAGAGCGCTTCTGCATCGCTATAGCGATTGGCGTCAGCATGATAAATACCTTTAATGTCCATTATTCCTTATATTTTTTATTACGGCGAAGAGCCAGAAACTCTTCACTCTTCACCTTTTCTTTGTAAATGCCTATAAACAAGGCATTTGGCGTGGTGAAGAGTTTTTGTTCACTCTTCACCCACTCTTCACCACTCTTCACCGGTATGTGGTTAGGAGCCTGCCGGCTCTTCCTTTTCTACATCGCAAAGGTAATAAAAATATTCAATATAATCGTTGTATTGAATAAAAATTATATTTTTTTCGATATGGAAGAGTAAGTGGGGATGTAGTAAAGGTCGATTGGTTATGGAAAAACATTCTGTTTGTTTGATATGCTTTATCAAAATACACTTTTAAGGAAGACTTTTTGAACTATAAGTTAGCAGTGTGATAGGAAGATGTGCCGACATCTACTCGTGGTGCAACAAGTTTGCTGGTGCCACAGCGGTTTATAATTTCTCGGTGGCAGACGATGAAGAACATCTCCAACTCATGCGAAACAAATGGCGACCGAGAATGTTCTTTGGCTTTAGGTCCTAAATTTGTCATATTGTTGCTCTTTCGCTGGGCTTTTTGTTTATATGAGGCAAAAGATATTAAAAAATCATTTAAAAATAGATGACTTTCAGTATTATTCAGTACTTTTGCACCGACAGTATTTGAAAGTATAAATTTAAATATTACAGACATGATAAGACTGAATGTATTTTTTGAAGTGAAAGAAGGAGTGGATATGGAGCAACTTAATGCCCTGTGTCAGGAGTTAGTGGAAAAGTCATTGGATGACGAAGGCAACATTGCCTATGATTATTTCGTTAGTGGTACTCGTGATGGCGTGATGATGATATGTGAGACTTGGCAGAATGCTAAGGTGCTGAAAACTCACATGGAGTCTGCTCACTTTACCACATTGGTTCCTCAAATAGAGGCTTTGACCAAGCATGGATTGAAACTGGAACAATTTCAGTTTGAGAAATAACAAAGTTTCCTTAAAGACGATATGACGATATGTAGCATGAAACTTCACATAGTCTTGCACAACTTTTTCATGAGTGTCTATTTGGAAAAAACTCTAAATTGAAAAATTAAGGGAAATTAGAGGAGAATGTCCCCTAATTTCCCCTACAAGTTATTGGTAGTGGAACTTTTATGAGTAAAAATAGACTTTAGAAATCGGATTGTTGCTCTAGCCTTGACTTAACGGTGATGTCTCGTTTCTTTGCTCCCTTCATGAGCTTGTCAAGGACATCTGCTACATCTTGTCGTGTTATGTCCCTAAAGTTAATTACCTCTGGTTTGTCTTTCTGTCCCTCAACGTAAGCATTGAGTATGGCAATCCAAAGCATTGGATCAGTCTCTTCTGTGCTTTCCGTTGTCTCTCTCTCAGCTTTCTGTTGTGCCTCTTGCTCAATGACTAATGGTATATACACTTTCTTGAAGTTTTCTTCCGTGAAAGCATTTGTACGAATCTCAGCCAAGATTTCATAAGCACGTTGTTTCATCCTGGTAGCTTTCTCACGTTCAGTTGTGAAATGAATCTTCAACTCTTCCATGAAACGAGGTACTTGTTGGTAGTCGGCATCTACGGCAATGGAATATACTCCACCTTCTTTCTCGCGAAGTTCATCGAAGAGGCGCGCTTGTACCAGGTCTTTCACCACATTGAGGGCAATTTGTTCCTTGGCAGAAAGTGGTTTGTCGTTGGTGAAAGATAATTCTATTTCTCCTAAGTCGCCTTCCAAATCTGCTTCCAACTCACAAGTTATTTCACGTTTTGGTGAAGAGATGTTCTTTAACTTGTACTGACGTGGTGCTACTCCTGGCGTCCCAGGCAAGGAAGCCACATACTTCTCTATTATCTGGCGTGCTTCTTGTTCTGGCAAAGCACCTACTAAGCAGAAGGTGAAATAGGCAGCATTGCCGAAACGGTCGTTAAAGAGACGTGGTAGATCTTGAAGTCTCATACGATTATAAAATGCCAGGTCTTCACGTGGGTTGTCTTCTGACGGTGGGTATAAGATGGTGTTGATGGAATCTTGTACGGCACTCATGCCCGTCTTGCTCCTATTGGAATAGAGGTACTTGCTTTTCTCCACAAACTTATTAAAAACAGCTGGATTGAAATTCTGTTTAGTCAACACTAAGTGGAGGTACTGGAAGAAGTCTTCTGCATGTGCCACAGTCGTATTTCCACCTACACCATCGGTGTAGTCATTGATGGAGAGTGAAAGTTGGATGTCTTTATTCTGTAGCCATTCGTAGAGTTGATTACGGCTGTACTTGTATAGACCAGATTGCATAATGAGCGACTGCATTGCTTTCTCTGAGGGGAGATCCTTTGAGGTAACCAATGAGTTACCACCCATCGCAGAACCGACAAAGTATATTGTCTTTCTTGCATCAGGCAGGTATTTGTAGAGTACTTTGGCACCATTGCTAAGGGTCCATTCGGTTACATTCATGTCCTTAATGAGTGTACTCTTGTTAATCTTTCCTGGTGTAATTTTGTAGTCAATGAGTTGACTGATGGATGCAGGTTTGTCGAAAGCCAATATGGGGTCTTCCTTTACTTCAGCCAAAATCTTTTGGAACTGTGCTAATGGCACGTTCATGTCGGATGGATTGGCTGAATAGGTAATGAAACTGAGGTTTTTGTCGTTCATCCAGGAACGAACCCAAGCATTTAGATCTTCTACCTCCATATCTACTAAACTCTCCACGGAACGTCTGATCTGTTGATGGAAGGATTCCAGCGGCATACCATACAGATAGTTCTGTTTGAAAACATCCATCCAGTTGTCGGGAGTTCCCAGGTTATCAGATTCCATCAGAGGTTTCATCTCATTGTAGAGGGCTTCCTTGGCTTGCTCAAACTCTTCGCTATCGAATCCTTGGCGATAGATACGCTCACGAATAGCAAGGATTTGTTTGAGGGCTGCTTGTTCCTTGCCAGCATATGGTACGAAGTCCCAGGCGTTCTGGTCATATTGACGCACCAATGGTGAGTAACTGACGGTGGCTGTGATGAATTCTTCCTTTGCATCATTGCGCAGCATAGCCAATTCCTGGGAAGCTAAGCGTTGGAAGAGGCGAGCCTTGAGTTGGTCGCCCACTACATCACGTTTCGTAGGGTCTGTTATAGCAAGGTTACGTTGGTAAATACCGATGGAATTCGAAGTGTTCTCCTTGTCAATGAAACGGTAGTAGAGGGGTGTGTCATTTTCTGGGACGAGTGCATTCTCCCTCGTTATAGGTTTCTTGGAGGCAGGAATTGCCCCGAAGATACGTTTTACTTCTTTCTCGTATTCTATAGGCTCGATATCACCGATAATGGCAACACACTGCAACTCTGGGCGATACCACTGCTGGTAGAAAGTCTTGATGTCCTTGGCTGTGTAACTATGAATCTGTTTTTCTGAACCGATGACGTTATGGGTGTCATAATCACTGTGATTGTAGATGTAAGGAGCGATGGCTTCCGTCAAGCGCTTGTTGACGTTGCGACTTTGTCTCCATTCCTCCGAGATGATGTTTGCTTCCTTTTCCACATCCTTGGGTAGTATCTTGATGCCATTGCACCAATCTTTGAGCAACAACATCATAGATGCCGTCACTTCACTGTCTGCTACAGGTACATTGTTGACTTGAAATCGGGTCTCGTTAATGCCTGTTTGGGCATTGAATACCAAACTGTGGTCACGGAGGTAAGTCATGACTCCATGAGGAAAGTGTTCGGTGGCATTGAACGCCATGTGTTCCAAGAAATGTGCCAAACCATATTGCTTGTTTGTCTCCAAGATAGCACCCACATTTTGGTACAAATAAAAGTTTACCTCTCCAGCGTTGCTTGGGTCACGCAATATATAATAGGTGAGTCCGTTAGGGAGTTTACCTTGTACTAAACCGTTGATTTGTGCCTGACTGCAAATCGGTACGAATAGCATACAGATGGTAATTACCATCTGTAATGCAAGAGTATAGATAGATCTTTTCATTCTGTTTATCTTTTCAAACCGTTTATTTCTGTAAGAGTTCAAGTGTAGCTAACTTGCGGGCAATAGTAGCCTGAATCATAGCCTGTACTTGTGTCATATTGTTGAGTTGAAGCGACTCCACGTAACCTTGGCGATAGTATTTGGTAGCATCCTCATACTTTTTTATCGCCGTGTAGCTGTCGCCAATCATGACGAGGTAGTTGATGCGGTCAACGACGGATGTTTCACCTGTCAATGCTTTTTCCACCCAATTGATGGCAATCTCGTGGTCGGCAGGAGCGAGTTTCTTGCCAGCTGCGTAATAAAGATTCTGTGCAGCCTTACCATAGTCGGCCGGTGTGGCGTTCTCACCCATCAACTTGAAGTATTCGTCCATCAGCTCCAAGTACTTCTTGATATCCTTGTCCTTGTAGATGACATAGATGGCATCGGCATATTTGGCAGACGACTTGGCAGGGTCGAAATTACCAACGAAGGAAATAACGGAATAGGAAGGCTTGTACTCCCCGGAAATCTTAGCCACATAGTCCTTGTAGCTTAGATTTCCTTCCTTGGCAAGGTCCTCGATGCGCTTGTCATTATACTCAATGACATAATAGGCAGCAGCATCGCCGACATTTTTCTGCCAAGCTGGAAGATTGGTGTTGATGAAGTCAGCTATCTTTTGTTGCTGTTCGATGTCGTCGCCACCTAATTGTGTGATGATGAGATAGTCTGTACGGTTGATGAGACTTGGACCTAACTTGGCTTGGATATAGGCACTGAACATCTTTCTGATTCTGACTACCCATTTCTCGGCATCCATGCCTTCTTGTGCCATAAGAAACTTAGGGGCTTGTTGTAGTACCTTCTGTTGGATGTCCAAGTCGGAAGGGTTGGCACGGTATTGTTCGTAGAGTTCCTTAAATCCGATGACATCGCCCGCGGCGGTTTTGCCAGCTTCCAACAATTCCCTTGCTCCCATCGCACCTACAGATATGGAGATTGCCTTTCCGTCATTGGCGATGAATGCCAAGGTAGGAAATGCCTCAATCTTGTATTGTTTGGCAATGGCAACATTCTCTGGCTTTTCGGCATCAATCTGTATGCTGATGAACTTCTCGTTGAAGTACTTTCCGATGGAGTCTTGAGTGAAAATGGTCTTTGCCATGCGTTTGCAAGGCCCGCACCATTGGGCATAGAAATCAACAAACAAAGGCTTATGCTGCTTCTTAGCCTCGTTGAGGGCTTGCTGGAAAGAGCCTTGGAAAAAACGAATGCCACTTTGTGTGGTGGCATCTGTTGGTACATCTTCTTTACTCTTGCCTTGAGCCATGCAAGGCTCAAGGTTGAAGAGAGAGAGAATTGCTGCAAAGAGCAATATACTAATATTTTTCATCATATCTTTTCTTCTATTTAGTTCTTAATGATGTATAGTTGATGTCTTCGTCTCCATAGAAACCATTGTCCCAATCTCCGAACTCGTTCTTCTTGATGATGACTGTGAAGATGCGTGGAAGGAGGGCAGAGTGATCCTCGTTCTGCACTTTCAAGCTGATGCTATATCTACCTACAGGTAAGTTCTTGGAGGCAGCATAGAATACTTGAATCAAACTACCTTGAAGACGGATGGTTCCTTCCTGGATGGCTTGACGGAAAGCTGCGGCATCACCTCCCTCTGTAGCTTCTACGTCGTAAAACTCGTAGGTGATAGGCACTGTACCTGCTACGCCTTGGATAGCATACGAAGTCCAAGGAGAATTGTCGGTTACTTGAGGGGCATATTCATCTACTTTCTGATAGGCAACCAAGGTATCTGGTTCATATCCTGCGTTTTCAGCCTTGAGATAGCCTACAGGCATATTATGGCAACTCGATAGTGATATTAGTGAGATGAGGGTGATTGCCACGAAACTGATTTTACTATATAATCTTTTCATTTTGTTAAAAATCTGTTGGAGTGAAATCATAACTTAAAGCGTGTACGACTCCTGTCTGAGTCATAATGTTGCAGGAAGCAACCTCGCTGGTTTTTCCTGCAGCTTCGGAGGCAAGATAGATTTTCTTAGGGCCAGCCTGTGGCACACCTCCGTATGGTTCGCGATAGGTGTAAATCCAAAGCTGTTTTCCAGAGAGCATCGTGTATGTCTTACCACCTTGTCCGATCACTGTACTCGGATCTGTTGAGGCAATGCCAGGTATAAAGTCGTCGAGTTGGATAACTTGATTGCCCTTGATGATGGAGGAAAGGATGAAGTTACGACAGTCCTCTACGGGTACATCTGCTATCTGTTCATAACCATTCTGCAAAAGATAACGGCGAATGCTGTGGTTGGTCATGCCAAACACTGTCAAGTTTTTGCCATAGGAACTGGTGCCCATAAATATCTCTTGGAGACCAGCGTGCTCTGCCATGATTACGAGAGAGTCCCAGTTGTAGGAATCTTGCTTGAAATAGTCCCACATGGTGCAATCGTGATAGCCGACGGATGTACCAGTGTCGGCGAAGTTATACTTGGTGCAGGAGGTGGTGAACCCTAAGGTTGCTACCACTACTACTATTAGGAGAAATATCTTTTTCATTTTCTTGTTTTCTTTATTTTAAGATGATTTACATGTAGCGCATCCAGTAGATGGTCTGGCGTATCATAGTGTTTGTTACCTTTCCGTCACGATCAGAATAAGCGTTGCTTGGAATTGGAAGGAAGAGGGCACCATTCTGGATGTCGTTAGCGGTCAAGGTCTGGAACTTGCCGTGTAATTCCTCCAAAATGTAGTTGTTGCGGATGATGTCATAGTAACGCTCATCGTTCTCGCCAAATAACTCCTTTTCACGTTCCTTGAAGATGGCTTTCTTGAGGTCGCCGTCATCATAGATGGATGGATAAGCTTCCGCACCGGCACGATTACGGATGGTGTTGAGGTCTGCGATGGCAAGGTCTGTCTGTCCTAACTTGTTGTAACATTCTGCACGGAGCAGGATAATGTCAGCAAGTCGCCAATACACGTAGTCCGCATTCAGTGAACGAAAGTCTTTGCCTGTCTCTGAGAACTCGTTTTGGGTGTAGATACACTCCCGGAACTTGTAAGGGATGGCATATTGGATACCATCTACCTCCACAGGGTTGTCGATGTCGTAGAAGAAGGCTTGCTTACGTTGGTCGGATGGGTCTGGGTACATTTCCTCGACGGTAGAAGGGTAGAGTTGAAGATAGTTGTCGTATGGAATGTTACCCATCTGTGCTGTCTCTTTTACTGGCCAGCTGAGGTAGGCTGTTGCCACGTCGTTTGGTGTTTGACTGTCCTCAGAACGTGCCTTGTCGAATGTCAAGGTGAAGATAGCTTCTGGATTTGTCTCTTCTGGATGGGAAAGCTTGCGGCAGAGTTCTTCAGGAGAAGAGCATAAGCTATAGTTGCCCACTTTACCTTCTATCAAGAGAGTGGCGTAGTCGATGGCTTTCTGGTAGTCTTCCTTAGGGTTGCCTTGTAAACCGTAAAGTTCTTCTACACTACCTTTCCAAGCGTAAATCTGAGCCAGAAGAGCGGCACTGTTGCCTTTGGAGGCATATTGACGGCTCGTGATGGAAGTGTTGTTCAAACCTCTTAGTTTGTCGTATGTTGGCAAGATGCTGAAAGCAGCCTCTGCACTGCTGATAGCTTTGTTGAGTACGTCTATCATCGGAGATCGACCATACATCACGATGTCGGTGGAATTCTTGGTGATCACGCAGTCGCCGTATCGTTGTGCCAAGAAAAAATAGGAAAGTCCCATGGCAAAGTAGGCTTGTCCTTTGTGGAAATTATAGCGTTCTTCCGACAAACCTTTTGTCTTGCCAATGTTGTCAAGGAGTAAGTTTGACTCATAGATAACGTTGTAGAGACCAGTCCACTGACCATCTTGGTCTTTGGCATAGCGTGGGTTCCAATCACGTAGTTCATTGTTCCAACCGAGATTGTCAGCCTTGGCACCTGCTGCGATGAAGGCATCGTTTTTGCCTAAGAAGGCGTTCTCGAAGAATAGTATGGAGGATGTAGTGGCATTCAACTCATTTTCTGATTTGAATGCATTGTTGAAGGTGACTTGGTTCTCTGGAATCTGCTCCAAGTCGCATGACACCAATCCTACCGCACAGATGGCGGCTATAAATAGTTTCTTCTTCATGTCTTGTTAAAATTTTAAGTTAAAGCCAAATGTTACTGAACGGTTCAATGGGTACTGCTGACCCGTATCCTTGCCTGTGTAAGGATCAACGACTTCAGGGTCTGTACCTGAGTAGTTGGTCCACAAGAAGAGGTTTTGACCTGTGACATATAGGCTCAGTCCCTTGATTTTGTTTTTAAACCACTTGGCAGGCATCTCATAAGATAAGGTAATGGACTTGAGACGCAGATAGTTGACATTCTCGATGTTGGAGTCGATGTCACCATCAAACTGTCCGATGTAGCCTTGGTCTGCGAACTCCAAGGATGGATAGTCGGTCTCATCGCCAGGCTTCTGCCAGAAGGTTACCTTGCTTGGATCTGCCATGATGGTGCCGAAGGTCTTGGTGAAGTTGAATGCAGAGTTCTTCACCATGTTCATCATTTTGCGTCGAATGGTATAGCTCATCATCATGTCGAGTGTCCAGTTCTTGTACGAAATACGGTTGCTGATACCCCCGAAGGCACTTGGCAAGGTACTGCCTGCATAGTACTTGTCGTTGTTGTTGATGGTTCCATCCTGATTGAAGTCCTTGATTTTACGACCACCCACACGCAACTGATAGTTCTCGCTGTTATTGAAGCTCAATGGTACGAGCTTACCTGATGCGTTGTAATAATATGGTATCTGGGAGTCATCCTGTACGATGCCCTCGTCGTGATAGGTGTAGATGCCATAGACTGGGCGGCCCAATACCTTGTCGCTCAAGTCCTCACTTCCGTATGACTTGCGGAAGAGGTTGCGGTCGTGAGAGATGTTGAAGCCCAGTGTCCACTGCCAGTTCTTTCGCTTGATGATATCTGCGGAAATCTCAAACTCAATACCCTCGTTGGATATGGCGGAAGAGTTGTTCCACATCTTGTCTGCCAAGAAGAAGTTTCCTGGGGTTGAGGTCTGCATCAGCAAGGCATGGGAGTATTTGTAGTAGTAATCCAACTTCACTTGCAAGCGATAGTTGAAGAGCTGAAGGTCGAGACCTAAGTCATATTGGTCGTTTTTCTCCCAAGTGAGCTGGTTGTTTGCGAGAAGTCCTGGTATCAAACCTGAATTACCTAAGAATGTGTTGCTGGTACTCATGGTTCCCAACGCAAGGTAAGCCTCGTTGAACTTCTGACCAGAGCGTCCCCAAGATGCACGGAACTTACCGAAGCTGAGCCACCAGAGATTTTTCATGAATGGTTCGTCACTGAATGTCCAGCCCAAGCCCACAGCAGGGAATGTTCCCCATCTCACGTTGCTACCGAAGACAGAAGAACCGTCGGAACGAAGGGAAAATTCTGCAAGGTACTTGTGCTTGTAGTTGTATGCCAAGCGACCGAAGAGACTCATCATCTCTTGTACTTCCTGGTTGCTGTTGTACGTCTGCAATGCCTCATAGGTGCCATATTCGTCTTGGCGTAATGATGGCCATTCCTCACCTACATAGTGGATTTGGTTGGTAGGGCCGCCAAAGGCAGAACCGCCAACAGTGTTGAGCTGGTCACGGTTGTAGGAGAAACCGCCCATCAACTCGAAGAAGTGCTTTTCCTTGAGGTCGAACTTATAGGTGAGATAGTTCTCGCTCTGAATCATCGTCATGCCGATGTTCTGTCCTTCTGACTTGGATAATTTCTTGTAGGTCAGATAGTCTGGCGTAAAGGTATTGAGACGAGTGTTGTAGTGGTCGATAGCTGCCGAGAGCGAGAGCTTCAACCCCTTGATGATGTTATAGTTGAGTCCACCGCTCAATCGAATATTGTAGTTGGAGTTCACTCCATTGATTCCTCTCAAGGATTGCATAGCGGTCTTTTCGGCGATGCTTCCTTTTCCTGGCAAGAGGGTGGATTGTAGCTTCGGATCAATAGTGAGACCTTGTACCTTGCCTGTGGTAGCTGCTTTTTGGTCAGTGTAAGATAAGTTGATGCGCGTATAGGCATCTACCTTTGGGGTAATCTTGAAGTCAAGATTGGACATGAGGTTGGCTCGCAAGAAACTGGAGTTGATCATGATACCTTTCTCGTTGTAGATACCTGCGGCTACCATGTAGCGTACATTGTCGTTGCCCCCGGAGATGGAAAGGTCGGCCTTGGTCACCTGGCCGACACGAAAAGCATACTTCCACCAGTTGGTGCTGTTATTATAGAAAGTATTGAGGGAATCCTGTGCTAACGAAGGAATCTTGTTGGAATCGTCTGTGGTGATGTTACCCTTATTCCAAAGGTAGTCGTATGCACCATAACTGTTTGGATCCCATCCCCATGTGTCCTTGTAATTATTCGGGAAGATAACCTTATCGGTCGTCCAGTCATATTCGCCGACACGTTGGTTCTTTGCCAAGAGAAGGTTCATCAAGCGCTCACCATTACCACGCAACTGGGTTGGGGTGGCAGGGAGCCAAGAGAAAGACTGGGATACGTTGGCGTTAAATTCAACCTTACCACTCTTACCTTTCTTGGTAGTGATGAGGATGACGCCATTACCTGCACGAGAGCCATAAAGTGATGCGGAAGTGGCATCCTTCAAAACCTCGACCGACTCGATGTTGGAAGGGTCAAGAGAAGAAAGTGGGTTGATACCTCCTGTATAGGTAGAAGAAGATTGGACAGGGACACCGTCAACGACAAACAACGGAGAACCGTCGTTGACACCTTGCTGATTAAGGGAACTAAAGCCTCGAATGACAATCTTGGAGCCGTTTCCGCCAGGCTGACCTGAGAGGTTGGATACATCGACACCTGCCATCTTGCCTTGCAATAAGGTTTCGATTGAGGAACTTGGTACGTCTTTGAGAGCTTCACCCTTCAAGGAAGAGACTGAGCCTAACATATCACGGCGAGTACGGCTACCGTATGCGATGACTGCTACCTCGCCAAGTTGGTTGCCCTCTTCCTTGAGGATGACGTTAACTGGGCGGCCGTTGTTATATTTCACGGTCATGGGCGCATATCCGATGGCAGACACGATGAGCTCGCCGTTAGAAACATTGGTAGATAAGGTAAACTTACCTTCAGTGTCGGCGATGGTACCTTCTCGCGAACCTTTTATCCTTATGGTTGCGTTAGGGATGAACTCACCTTCGGTATCCTTTACTACACCCTTTATGAAAAATGAACCTTTTTGGCCGGTGTCCAAGCGGAATACACGGATAGACTTACCATTCACGCTGTAGGTAAATGGTGTCTTGCTCAACAAGTCTTGAACGGCTTTTTCTACTGTAGCTTCATCGAATGAGACAACCATCTTGTCGGGATAGTTCCTTACCTCATTGGTGTAATTGATGGAATAATCGCTATTCTTGGTGATGTAGTCCAAAATAGACGAAAGAGTTTTCTCCTTGAAGGAAACAGATAATTTTATCTCTCCCGTTTGTGCCAATACTGCAACTGGGTTAGACAAAGTTATCATCAAGCATCCTACTATGCATAGCAGATGCCAAGAACGGATGATGTTTTTGTGCATATCTCTCTCTGTTAAATTAATAAATACATTCTTTATTATGGAGTGCAAAGTAACAACTTTTTGATGGAATATGCAAATTTTATGTATTTTTTTTGCCAGAAATCCTCTAAATAAGTGTTTTTCTTAAGCTTTCATGCATTTATCCCCTTTTACATTCTTTGAATTCCTGAATGCATTCCAGTCTTGCTCAAATCTAGAGAGTATCAGTCTCCCAGGCTTAACCACCATTGCAGAGAGCATTTTCGATGGTTGTAGTAAACTACAGGAAGTAAGAGTTCCTAGCACATTGGAGCGTATCGGTGACATGGCTTTCAACAATTGCAACAATTTGAACAACGTATATACTTATACCGTTCTCCCTATCAACATCGACCAGAATACGTTTACCAATTTCAAGGCTACTACCCTTTGGGTGCCATTTGGGATTATATTCTGTACTATTTTACATCATTTCCTTCTTAAACCAAAGCTCGAACACACAGTCGGCGATGAAAACTCCATCCTTTTCCAAGGTGATCAATTCCTTGTCGATGAGGGCTTTCTTGATGCGGTCGATATTGGATTTGCTGCCCAGCGGATAGGTTTCAGCTACAGCCTGGGCGGTGAAACCTGAGTGGACGCCACTGCAGAGGAGGCGCAGAAAATTGAGTTGATAGGTGGTTAAGCCCTCGGTTTGCTGTACGAAAAGACCATGACATTGTTGCAGCAAGGCGCTGATGCCACTTTGTAAGGTTTCTTCGTTTACTTCTTTCTCGGTTTCTGCCATCACGTTCCAAGCTAGTTGCTGCACGTAGGAAAAATAGTTCTTTATGGTTTTACAGATTCTTGTAGCATATTCCTCAGATATACTCTTACCATATTTCTCGAACCGGGAGCAGATGAAAGGCACCCAATATTTTGTAGGGATGCAATCCAGGTGAAGCTTCTCTCCAAACATAAGCAAAAAAAAGTTCACAAGGTTGTGGACCACAAACTTGTGAACTTTTAATATTATTTTGTAAATCAAGCATTTAAATGTGAGGAGAATTTACAGGCTAAGAGTCTGAGTGTGTTCTTTGTCTCATTAAATAAACAATTCATCCATCGTAATCTGTTTCTGTACGATGTCGCTATGTTTGTTCTGCTTCAATCCGAA